>CAYLPM010000262.1:0-8178 GCA_964385525.1 uncultured Gemmatimonadaceae bacterium | reverse complement strand
TCCTCGCGGCGCAGCACCGTCGCCTCTTCCGCGAAGCGGGCGATCGCTCGCGCCTCGCGTCCGCTGCCGCGGAGGCGCGGCAGACCACCCTGGCCGGCGAGCGCGGACCGGAACGCCTCAATGCTGCCGTCGCGCGCGCTCGTCTCGCCGGCGAACTGCGGATCGGCCAGGACAATCATCCCGCGCGCCGTCGTGTCCCGGTCCCGCTCCCACAGACGCGCTGCGATCGCGGCCGAGGGGGTGCGGGCGACCGCGAATCGTTCGACCACGAAGCGTCCATCCGGGAGGACCAGCACATCGAACGGCAGACGATGGAGCGGGCCGTCCGGCACCACGACGAGACGCCGGATTCCGGCGTCCAGGTCCGCGAGCATCGCGTCGAGCACCGCCGCGCCGATCTGACGGCCGAGCACGCGCGGATCGAAGCCCGACTCGACCAACACGCTCAGTCGTGCGATCGGCTGCTCGAGCGAGTCCTGGGACGGCAGAACGTACGCGCGTGATCCTCGGCGCGTCACGACGAACAGCGTCGTCGGATCGCCGCGACCGGTGACATACGCGAGAAGCGCGGTCGAGTCGTCGGGGATCGCGCGAGCGAACGCATCGAGCGATTGGGTGCCGACGCCACGCTGCACACGCTCGGTCGCCGCCGTGTCGAGGGCGCCCGCCCGGTTGAGCTCGTCCGTGAGATCACGCGCGCGCCCGCGCTCGACCACCTCGAACGCCGTCGCGAGCCGGCCGGCGCGGGCGAGCTCGGCGATCACCGTCCCGACGCCGAGATCGGGGTCGGCGCGGTCTCCGGCGAGCTGGAATGCCAGCAGTCGCAGATCGCGATCGCCGAGCTGGGCGCGCCACGCATCGAGCGCCTCCGATGCATCGGAGAGCAGTCGCTCGGCATCGGCGAGTCGACCCTGCCGTGCGCGCAGCTCGGCCAGGCGCGCAAGGTAGTGGTAGCGCCAGTCGGGTTGTGCGGCGCGCGTCGCGCGCCCCTCGCCGATCCGGAACAGTCGCTCGGCATCGGCGTGGCGACCCTCGCGCAGGGCCACCACGCCGTCCGAGTACGCGAGTCCGTGCTCCTGCGCCTGGAATTCGCCCGCGCGGGCGAGCCGGCGAACTTCATCCAGTCGGATGCGCGCCTCGTCGAGATCACCCGCTCGTAGCGCGATCTCGGCCAACCCGCGGTGTCCATCCATCTCCCAGGCCGCGAGCCCCGCGGCGCGACTGCGGGTGATGACATCCGCGAAGGTCTCCCGGGCGGGCTGCATCTCGCCCAGTGCATACGCGAGGTTCGCCTCGAACAATCGCGCCGACACGGCGCCGTACGCGTCGCCCTGCTCCGCGAACTCCTCGCTCGCGATCGAGGCCTGCGCCGCCGCCACCGGGAGATCTCCCATCCCGAATGCCACGGTGGCGATGGTCGACCGGGCCCATGGGATCACCTGCGATACGCCTGCGTGCTCGGCCTCGGCGATCGCTTCTTCGGCATCGCGCCGCGCGGCACCGTAGCGTCCGACGAGCTGATTCAGATGGCTCCGCCACTGGAGTGCGACGGCGAGTCCAGCCCGGTCGCGCGCGCGGCGAAACGCCTCGATCGCGCCGGCGTAATGCGTGATCGCCGAGTCCACCTGGCCTCGCCGGCCGTACTCCGCCGCGGCGGCGACCAGGCAGCGGCCGTGGGTCCCGGCATCCGCGGCGCGCTCCGCGAGGCGCGCACCGGCCAGCGCGTCGTCCAGCGCGTCCGGCTCTCCGGCGAGGGAGAGGACCTGTGCACGCAGGCACCAGCCGTAGGCGCGCTGCCCTTCGGCCCGGTCGGGAAGCACGGCCAGGCCTTCCGCGATCAGGGAGAGGCCAGCCCGGCGACCCTCCAGTCGCGAGAGCATGCTCCCCCGGACTACCAGTGCCTCGCCATGCAGATTCGAGTCGCTCGCCGCGAGCCCCGCGGACGCCGCGAGCCGGGCGAGGGCATCGGCGTCGCGCCATCGCCCCCGTCGCACTTCCAGCCGCGAGAGGCCGAGGGCCGCGTATCCCGCCATGCGGTCCTGCGGAGCGCCGATCATGACCGCGCGATACCACGCCTCGGCGATCGAATCCCGATACGTCGCGTGGGCGAGCGCGGCGAGTCCGAGTGCGGCCGCGCGATCGGTCGAGTCGCGCGAGCGGCGATCGACCAGGCGGGCCTCCACTTCGGTCGCACTGTCGCCTTCGATGGCGGACGTCGCCGCACGGACGATCGCGCCAGGATCGCGGTCATCAGGTGTTTGCGCCGGCGATGCGGCGAGAAGCAACGTGAGGCAGGCGACCCACATGGAGCCACTAATAGGGATCGTGGCCGAGTCCGGCAAGTGCGGGGTGAGAATATGACTCGAGCGTCGCCGGCCCGACCTGAGAATCCCACGCGGCCTTCGGCGTTGTACGGACGGGACCCGTACACCGGAGGCCGCTGTGCGTTTGCCGACAGAGCCGGATCTCGGGAGCGAGGGGTCCACCACGCGAGGTCTCGACCATGAGCTACACCCAGTTCCTCGTCTCCCGCGGCGTGTCCGCGGTCGGAGCACGCCAGGCGTTGACGGGCCAGGCCATCACCAGTCCCACCGATCGACTGCTCCTGCAGCGGGTGGATCGCGCCTTCATCGCGTTGCACGGGAGGGCCGCCCGTGTGACGAGCCGGCCGGTGACCGTCCCGGCCGGGTCCGTCCGACCGCGCGCGGTCGGGAGTCGGGAGACGGTCGTCGCGACGCGAGTGTCCGCCATTCCACCGTCGAGTACTGCCGGTACACACTTGTCGGTCATGGCCAGGCGTATCGAGCTCGAGACGCAACAACGCTACGCGTCCATGCAGGCGGAGATCGATTCCCTCCGGCTCAAGATCGCCCAGCTCATCGACCGAATCAATCAGATGATGGAACATTTGGACCACCTGATCAAAGAACTCGACTCGAACCGGAATAGGATGACACAGGATCAGATCAAGGAGCAGGAACTGAAGGCGGAAGTGGTCATGCTCCAGATCGAAAGACTGCGCGAGCAGTTCGAGAGACTGGAGGGGCGCCTGACCTTTCTCCTCGCGCAAGTCGCATCGTCGGACAGCCATAGCCGGACGCGCTGAGCGCCGGCACCCCGCGCGGCGTCGGGCTTGCGGCCTCGCGGGCCGATAGGTAGACTATCTGCCCATCACCGGCAGACAGTCTACCCATGCCCCCACGGCCCCCCAAGAGCGACCTCCTCCCCGGCACGCTCGACCTGCTCGTCCTCCAGACGCTGAGCCTGGGCGCCCTCCACGGCTACGCGATCGCCCAGCACATCGAGCGGCGCTCCGAGTCCGTGCTCCGCGTCGAGCAGGGGTCGCTCTACCCCGCCCTCGAACGCCTGCTCAACAAGGGATGGGCGACGGCCAAATGGGGGAAGTCACCGACCGGACGCCGAGCCCGCTATTACACGCTCACCGCATCGGGACGCCGCCAACTCGGCCAGGAGATCTCCGAGTTCGACAAGCTGTCGCTCGCCATTTCGCGCGTCCTTGGGCGGACCGGAGAGACCTGATGTCGTGGCTTCACGGACTCCGGCACCGCGTGCGTACCCTCCTCTTCCCTCGGTCGTACGCGCGCGAGCTCGACGAGGAGATGCGGCTACACCTCGAGCTCGATGCCCTGCAGCTCCAGGACCTCGAACGCGCGCGCCGCCACTTCGGCAACCGCACGTACTACGCAGAGGAGACCCGCCTCATGACGTGGCTCGGCACGCTCGACATCGTCCGTCAGGATCTCGGCTACGCGTGGCGCAGCGTTCGTCGCGCGCCGGGGTTCACGGCGCTCGCCATCATCACGCTCGCGCTCGGTATCGGTGTGAACGCGGCGACGTTCGCGGTCCTGGATGAGCTGTACCTCCGGCCGCCGGGAGGAGTGGACGATCCGGCATCGGTGCGCCGGATCTGGGTGCAGCACTTCAATACCGGGGATGGCGTTCCGTTCACGGCCCAATCCCTCCACATGCCGATGTACCGGGTCATCGCGCGCGCAGCCGACGACAGCGCGCGCGTGGCGGTGTTCACGACCGACTACAGCCTGCGGCTCGGACCCACGCGCGCCGCGCCACGCGTGCGCGGCGTGTACGCCTCGGCGAACTACTTCGACGTGCTCGGCGTCCGGGCGGCGATGGGTCGATTCTACTCGGCGGAGGAGGATCGATTCGGCGACGCGGCGCCCGTCGCGGTCGTGAGTGCCGACTTCTGGCGGACGCAGCTCGGCGGCGATTCGGCGGCGGTCGGGAGGCCGATCGCGATCGGCAGAAACGACTACACGGTGATCGGGGTCCTCGATCACGCATTCACCGGTCTCGATCTCCGGCCCGCCGATGTCTGGATTCCGCTCTCGACGTGGCCCGGCGGGGGAAGCTGGTGGGAATCGCCCAACGCCTACCGCTTTCGGGCCATTCAGCGGCTCGCATCCGGCGCCGTCGCGCGCGACTTCGAGCATCGAGCCACGTTGAGCGTGCGCGCGCTGAACCGAGAGATGTTCGCGCAACGGCCAGACACCCAGATGACTGTCTCCACAGGATCGATCAACGAGGCGCGCGGCCCCGGGAGCGCCGGCCAGGAGCTGGTGATCGCCACGCGTCTCGGCGGCGTCGCAATCATCGTGTTGATCATCGCGCTGGCCAACGTGACCAACCTCCTGCTCTCGCGCGCCGTGCGGCGCCGCCGGGAAATCGCTGTCAGGCTGGCGCTCGGGATCTCGCGCTGGCGCCTCGTCCGGCTGCTCACGATGGAGACCGTTCTGTTGGCATCGATCGCGGCGTTCGCCGCGGCGGTGGCGGGCGGCTGGGGCGGGATGCTCCTGCGCTCGCTCCTCATGCCGAACCTGGATTCCGCCGGATTCGCCCCGCATTGGCGTGTCATGCTGTTCACGGCCGCGGTCGCACTGTTCGCCGGTCTCGTCGCGGGCATCGTGCCGGCTCTCCAGGCCAGCAACCCCCGGCTGACGACCGCGCTCAAGGCCGGCGCGCGCGAGGGCGTGCACCACCGGTCACGCCTTCGTCGCGGGCTCGTCGTCGCGCAGGCGGCGCTCTCCGTGGTGCTGCTCGTGGGGGCCGCGCTGTTCGTGCGCAGTCTCCAGAACGTTCAGAATCTCGACATCGGGTTCGATGCCGACCGGCTGCTGTTCGGCGAGGTCGCCTTCGATGAGGGGATGGCACTCCCGCCCGCGACCATCGGCGCGACGATGCGCGGGATCGCGTCACGCCTCGAGACCCACCCGGGCGTGGAGGCGGTCGCGCGGGCCAGCATGCAGCCGATGCGCGGGATCAGCTTCGTCACGTGGTTCTCGGGAGCGGATTCCAGCGGGTCCGTCGTGCAGCCGGCTCCGACGATGCAGGCGGTGTCGCGCCGCTTCTTCGAGACGGCGGGAATCACCATCCTGCGCGGGACCGGATTCACGGGAGCCGATGCGGACGGAGTACACGCGGAAGTCATCGTGAACGATGCGATGGCCAGGCAGCTCTGGACCGAGCGCGAAGTCCTGGGTCAGTGCGTTCGCTTCGTGTCGCGCGAGCGTCCCTGCTACACGGTCGTCGGTGTGGTCGAGAACGTGCGTCGCGACCGCGTCATCGAGGAGGCGCCCCAGCCTCAGTACTACCTGCCACTCGGCAATCTCCCCACCGGATCGTGGAGCGGCTCGACGATCATCGTCCGCGCGAGTCCGGAAGCGGCCGAGGCGGTGTCGATAGAGCTACGGTCGGCGCTCGCCGCTGCGTTCCCGGCCGGCTACCCGAGCGTGACTCCGATGACGGAGAACCTCGCACCCGAGTACCGCCCCTGGCGGCTCGGCGCGACACTGTTCACCGCGTTCGGCAGCCTGGCGCTCGTCGTGGCCGTCGTCGGCATCTACAGCACCGTGTCGTACGGCGTAAGCCAGCGGACCCACGAGTTCGGCGTCCGCATCGCGCTCGGCGCTCGCGTTCGCGACGTGCTGCGACTGGTGCTCGGCGAAGGAGTGCGGACGGTGGCGATCGGTATACTCGTCGGCATCGTGCTCGCGCTCGCGGCGGCGCGGTTGATCTCCGCGCTCCTGTACGGGGTGCAACCGAGCGATCCCGCGGTGCTGCTCGTCGTCGCGGCGACCCTGCTGTTGTTCGCCGTGCTGGCCGCTCTGCTCCCGGCCTGGCGCGCCGCGCGCGTGGACCCGGTGAAGGCGCTCAGGGAGGAGTGACCATCGCGGCATGGCCGTCGGCGGCCCTTGGACGTACTCATTCGGGCCCGCACCCTCGGGCGGGTCATGTGTCGACCGACCCGTCAGCGCGCGCGCGGTGCGGCGACCGTCGCGTCACCCTGGATATAGCATCCGTGCAACCAGCGCCTCGAAGCGCGGCTCGCCCCGGAGGGGATCGAACATCGGATTCACCCTGAGATACGCCATCCAGCCGCGCCGGTCGCGATGCGCGCGCTCCATCCAGTCGAGCGCTTCGCTCTTCTCGTCGAGCCCGATGTGCGCCGTGGCGATCGCTGCCGGTGAAACGTATTCGCGCTCCGCGCGTGCCACCAGGTCGCCGCGAATCCGCCTTGCCTCCGCCCGCTGGCCGGCAATCGCGAGGGCGTAGCCGAGCGTCGCCAGCGTGTAACTGCCCGCACCCGGAAGCGTGATTGCCTCCCGGAGCGTGCGCTCGGCCTCGTCGTGACGGCCTTCCATCGCCGACACGAGGCCGAGCACGCGATACGTCTCCTCGGCCACCGGATTCATCTCCACGGCGCGCGCCAGGTGATTCCGGGCGCGCTCGAAGCGGCGGGCGTAGTAGTACTGCCAGCCGAGCGAGCGCCGGGCGGACACGGAGCCGGGATCGAGCTCCTGCGCGGTGTGCGACGCCACCAGCGCCTCCTCGTGGCGAGCCTGCGAGGCAAGGAGGAACGCGTACCACTGGTGCGCGCCGGCATAGTGCGGATCCAGCTCGATCGCGCGCCGGAATTCGGCTTCCGCGTCGCTCCACTGCCAGTCGTAGATGAACAGCGACCAGGCCAGCGAGGCGTGCGCCTCGGCGAGCGAGTCGTCCAGGGCGAGCGCGGCGCGTGCATATCGCTTCGCCTGCTCGAACCCTTCATCCACCGGGACGCTTCGATAGTCCACGTTCAGCGAGTACGCATCGGCCAGGCCGGTGTACGCCAGCGCGTAGCGCGGATCCTCGGCGATCGCCCCCTCGAAGAACGTGATGGCCTCGGCGACACCCTCCTGGGACCGCTTGTTGGCCGCCCAGCGGCCGCGCAGGTAGAGGGCGTACGCCTCGATGCTCTCGGTATGCCGGCGCTGCTCCGGCTCGGCGATGCCGGCGAGCCCCGTCAGGCGGAGCGTCGTCACGATGGTGCGTGCCAGCTCATCCTGCACCGCGAACACGTCGTCGAGGCGCCGGTCGTAGCGCTGCGACCAGAGCAGTCGACCGTCGTCGGTCGAGGTGAGCTGCGCGGTGACGCGCAGGCGATCGCCCGAGCGGCGCACAGTCCCCTCGAGCACGACGCCGACCCCGAGCAACGAGCCGATCGCGCGCACGTCGAGCGGCCGCCCCTTGATCGCGAACACCGACGTCCGCGAGGCCACGCGCAGAACCTCGATCTTGGAGAGGGCGTCGATCAGCTCGTCGGTGATGCCGTCGCTCAGATACTCGTTCTCCGGATCCGGGCTGGCGTTCACGAACGGCAGCACGGCGATGCTGCGCACCGCGGCGCGAGACGGCCCGCCCACCAGCGTCGCCGATGTGCGCAACGCGTTCTCGAGCTCGGCCACAAACTCGGTCACGCTCGCAAACCGATGGTCGGGATCCTTCGCCAACGCGCGCGCGATGGCCGATTCCATGGCACCAGGGACCTCGGCGCGCAGCGTCCGCACCGACGATGGGGTCTCGGTCGCGTGGCGCGCCATCGTCGCGCGGGCGCCGGTGCCGTGAAATGGCGGCGCGCCGGTCAGCATCTCGAATACGACGCACGCCAGACTGTAGGTATCGCTCCGGCTGCCCAGGTCCCGATCGCCTGCCGCCGGTTCCGGACTCATGTACGCCGGAGTGCCGATCGCCAGGCCTGCCTCACTCACCATTCCGGTGACCGGCTGGACGTCCTCGGCGCAGCAGGCGCGCGCGAGTCCGAAGTCGGCGAGGATCGGGAGATCGTCGCTGAACAGGATGTTCTCCGGCTTCACGTCGCGG
>CAYLPM010000261.1:0-14243 GCA_964385525.1 uncultured Gemmatimonadaceae bacterium | reverse complement strand
CCAGCGAGAGGTGGGTCTGCGAGATCGACATCGTCTTCGCGACCTCTTCCTCCGTGATGTCCATGCCGTCGGCGATCTCGGCGTGAGTAGCCTCGCGGCCGAGCTCCTGGAGCAGCGCGTTGGCGCGCTTGCCGATCCGGTGCAGGGTGCCGGCGCGATTCAGCGGCACGCGCACGATGCGCGACTGCTAGGCCAGCGCCTGGAGAATCGCCTGGCGGATCCACCACACCGCGTAGGAGATGAACTTGATCCCCTTCGTCTCGTCGAACTTGTGCGCCGCGCGGATGAGCCCGAGGTGGCCCTCGTTGATGAGATCGGAGAGCGAGACGCCCTGATTCTGGTACTTCTTCGCCACCGACACGACGAACCGGAGGTTCGACCGCACCAGCTTGTCGAGTGCCTCCTCTTCCCCGGCCCGGATGCGCTTCGCGAGAGTGACTTCCTCATCGCGCGTGATCAGCGGATAGGCACTGATGTCGCGCAGATACTGATCGAGCGAGCCCTCGTCGAACGAAGACTTTCTGGGCGTGACGGCCATACGGACGGCGGCTCCTGGACCGGGCGACTGCGCCAGGCGGGCTGACGGGCGGGAACGGCGATGCAGGGGGGAATCTATCGATCAGCGCACGCGCTCGCCGAGCCGGCTCCACCGGATGCTCGTGAGCCACGAGAAATCATCTGCCGTATCAGGCGCGTAGCTGTAATAGACAACGAAGGGCTGCCCGCGCACCAGGGAGTCCGGAACGAATCCCCAGTAGCGGCTGTCCGACGAGTTGTCGCGATTGTCCCCGAGCACGAAATAGCTTCGATCGGGGACGACCAATGGACCCCAGTTGTTACGCGATGGATGGGCCGCGCTCGCTTGTGCCGTCTGAATCAGGTGATTGCGCTGCCACCGGAAGTCGTCCGCGGAGGCATCGGCGTCGGGGTGAATGCGCACCACGTACGTCTCGTCCTGGGACACCCCATTGAGGAGAAAGACGCCGTCGCGCATCGCGACCGTGTCGCCCGCCAGCCCCACGAGCCGCTTCACGTAGTTCTTGGTCGGGTCGTCCGGGAACTGGAAGACCACGACATCGCCGCGCGCCGGCAAACGCAGCGCCGGCAACCGGTGGCTCGTGAACGGAATCTGCGCGCCGTAGATCAGCTTGTTCACGAGCAGGAAGTCCCCGACCAGCAGCGTCCGCTCCATGCTGCCGCTCGGGATCTTGAACGCCTCGACGAAGAAAGCGCGGATCACCAGGAACAGCGCCACGGCGATGATGAACGACTTCGCCCACTCCGTGAGGAGCCGCCAGCGCGTCGAGGAGCGGTTCACCTCGCGCAACGCGCTCTCGCGGCGCGCGTCGGAGAATGCCGCGCGCTCATCGGACGTCATCGGCGCGTTCCCTTCGCTCACGGACCCTCCATGGATGTCGTGGGCAGAACCGAGAGAGACGCGGCCGTGTGGGCGGCGGCACGGCCCAGCTTGTTCCCGGCCGTTCCGGTGGTGAGAACGGTCACGACCGTGTGACGACCTACCGTCGCCGAGCCGAGGCCGATTACCGACACGCCTTCCTCCCCGAGCGCACTCCGGACCCGCGAGGCCAGATCCGGCGACGACACCGCGCTGAAGGTTGCAACGACTTCCCCCTCGGGTACTCCCGCACTGCCGGCCCCCTCCATGGACGGGAGGGCCGCGACGACTTGATCCACGGCCGCGTCGATCGCATGCCGTGGAATTCCCGCCCCTCGAACCTGTCGAGTCACGCGCTCACGAAGCGCGCGGCGCACATCGTCGCGATACCCGGCCATCTCCAAGCTCAATTAATTGACGCGCAATACCGAAAGCAAGACAGGGTACGAGGATACCGCCCCATCCGCCCGGAACGCCGCGCGTCAGTCGGGCGTCCCGAGATAATTGTCGATCTGTGCCCGCTGGAGCCGTCCCGAGAAGTCCACGTATCCGACCTTCGTCTCCGAATAGAACTCGTAGACCTCCCAGCCGCCCTCGCGGTGACCGTTCCCTGTCTGTTTCACACCGCCGAATGGCAAGTGTGCCTCGGCGCCGATCGTCGGCGCGTTCACATATGTGATGCCGTTGTCGAGCTCGTCCAGCGCACGGAACGAAAGAGCCACGTCCCGCGTGTAGACCGATGATGAAAGTCCGTAGCGCACATCGTTGTTGATCCGGAACGCCTCATCCGCCGTGCGGACCCGCACTACCGACAGCACCGGGCCGAAGATCTCCTCCTGCTCCACGCGCATCCCCGGTTCGACCCGCGCGAAGATCGTCGGCTCGAAAAAGTGACCGGACTCGTACTCCTTTCCGTCAGGCCGGCGGCCCCCGCACAGGAGATCCGCGCCATCCTCCTGACCGATGTCGATATAGCGCTCCACCTTCTTGCGCGCCGCTTCGTTCACGAGCGGGCCCACATCCGTACCCTTCTTCCGGCCGTCGCCGAGCCGCAGTGCCCGCGCCCGATCCACGAGCAGACTCAGAAACTCGTCGTGGACGCCGTCCTGAAGGATCAGACGACTCGTCGCCGTACACCGTTGCCCCGTAGTCCCGAACGCACCCCAAAGCACCCCCTCCAGCGCCAGCTCGAGATCCGCGTCGTCGAACACGATCTGCGCGTTCTTCCCGCCCATCTCGAGCGACAGGCGCTTGTGCATCCGCCCGCAGGTTTCGCCGACGATCCGCCCCGTCTCCGTGGATCCGGTGAACGATATCACGGGGACCTCCGGATGCTCCACGATCGCCCGACCCACCGTCTCGCCGACGCCGTGCACGAGCTGGATCACCTCCGGCGGCAGCCCGGCCTCGAGCAGGATCTCGACGAACAGCGTGCCCGTGTGGGGGACATCCTCCGCCGGCTTGAAGACGCATGCGTTTCCGCAGAGCAGCGCCGGGAACATCTTCCAGGTCGGAATCGCGAGCGGAAAGTTGAACGGCGTGATGATGCCGCACACGCCGATGGGCCGGCGGAAGCTCATCGCCCATTTCTGCCGCATCTCGCTTGGAACCGTATGACCGAACAGCCGCCGCCCCTCGGTGGCCGCGTAGTACGCGGTGTCGATCCCCTCCTGGACGTCGCCACGCGTCTCGGTGAGCGGCTTGCCCATCTCGCGCGTCATCGCGTCCGCGATCTCCTCCTTGCGCGTCGTGAGGATGTCGCCGGCGCGGCGGAGCACGTCACCCCTCTCGGGCGCCGGCGTCCGCCGCCAGCGCTCGAACCCGCGCCGGGCGGACTCCACCGCGCGTTGCACGTCCGGCTCGCCCGAGAGCGGGAATCGGCCGATTACGTCCGACGTGTCGGCCGGATTGACGTTGTCGAAGTACTCGCCCGACTCGGGCGCGCTCCACTGCCCTGCGATGAAGTTGCGAAAGGTCTTCATGATCTCGTCGAAGGGGGCGTACGCGATACCGCAACCGGCGCGCCGCCGATTGGGGGTTCGCCGCGACGTCGGAAACTACGCAAGAAGCCGGCGGCCCGGAAATCGCCGGACTCATCGCGCGCGTCAGTGACCTCTTGCAGGCAAAGGAGCGATCAGCCGCAGGTCCAGATGCGCGGACGGTCGAGGGTCGCCGGGCCGTAGCCGAAGCGCGGCAGGATCTCGCTTGCGCCGAGCACGATGCCCCACAGCACGATCACCAGCGCGATCACGTGCGCACGCGGGGTGCGGTGCCGCCAGGTCCACAGCGCGCTCCAACCGCCGGCGAACACGAGCACACCAGTGGCGGCGAGGTAGAGCGCGAGCCCGACGCCGCATCGCGCATCAAACGGCCAGAAGAGCATGCCGATCGCGAGCGCCCCCGCCAGCCCGAGGCGCAGGAACGCGCCGACCGCCGAGCCGCGCGACGGCCGCTCCGCGGGTCCCTTGACACCGGGCAGCACGGGCGCGCGCTCCGGCGGCCGCAACTGCTCCGGCGTCGGCAGATCATCGGGTTCGGCGCCGATCTGCGCATCGATCTTCGCCATCACCTTTTCCCACTCGCGATCCTTCATCGCTCCTCCACCGCGCCTTCGCGCACGAGCGCGTAGCGCTCGATCTTCTTGTACAGGTTGGAGCGCGGCATCTCGAGCGCGCGCGCCGTCTCCGAGACGTTCCAGTCGAACTCCCGCAGCTTCGCGAGCAGGAACGCGCGCTCCGCTTCCTGCTTGAACTCCTCGAACGTCCGGCACTCCGTCAGCGCGCCGAGCCCCGTCGACTCCGCCGCGCGACGCCCGACGAGCCGCTCCACGTCGGCAGCCGTAATGCGCGGCCCCGAGGCCAGGATCAGCAGCCGCTCGATGGTGTTGCGCAGCTCGCGCACGTTGCCCGGCCAGTCCAGCTCTGCGAGCCGCTCCACTGCCTCGGGCGCCATGGCCCGCGGCGCCATCCCCTCGCGGGAGGACAGCAGGTGCACGAAGTGCGCGACCAGGAGCGGGATGTCCTCACGCCGCTCGCGGAGCGGAGGCACATCGACGGGTACGACGTTGAGACGATAATAGAGATCCTCGCGAAACCGGCCCGCCGCAATCTCCTCCTCGACGTGCTTGTTGGTCGCCGCGAGCACCCGGACGTTCACGGCGATGGGCTTGGCGCCGCCGATCCGCGTCACCTGCGAGTCCTGCAGCACGCGCAGCACCTTCGCCTGCGCGGCGAGGCTCATGTCGCCCACTTCGTCCAGGAACAGCGTGCCGCCGTTCGCCTGCTCGAACTTCCCCGCACGGTCGTTCACCGCCCCCGTGAACGAGCCCTTCATGTGCCCGAACAGCTCGCTCTCGATCAGCTCGCTCGGTATGGCCGCGCAGTTCACCTCGACGAACGGCTGGGGTGCACGCGGAGACTGCCGGTGCATCGCGCGCGCGACGAGCTCCTTGCCCGTCCCGTTCTCGCCCGTGATGAGCACACGCGCATCGGTGGGCGCGACCTTCTCGATCTTGTCGGTGAGCGCCCGGATCGTGTACGACCGGCCGACGATCTCGTAGCGCGACTCGATCGTCTCCTTGAGTCGCGCGTTCTCCTCGTGCAGCGTGAGATGCTCGAGGGCGTTGCGCAGCGTGACCAGGATGCGGTCCGTGTCGAGCGGCTTCTCGAGGATGTCGTAGGCGCCGAGCTGCGTCGCCTCGACGGCCGTCTGGATGGTCGCGTGGCCGCTGATCATGACCACCGACGCGGCGGCATCCAGCTGGCGGAACCGCTTGAGCGCCTCGAGCCCATCGATCCCCGCCATCTTCACGTCGAGAAAGACGAGGTGCGGATGCCACCGCTCATACTCGGTAATGCCGTCCACCGCGTTGGCGACCGCGCGCACCTCGTATCCCTCGTACTCGAGCAGCTGGCCCAGCGCCGCACGGATGCCCTGCTCGTCGTCGACGATGAGGATGCGACGACTCATGGGACGTTCTTGTACAGCGTGACCCGGCCGTTGGCGATCCGCACGTCGGCGATGTGCGGCGGGATCTGCAGCGGCAATCCATCCTCGGCCGTGCCCTCGGGGATCGTTCCGCGGCGGATCGGCGCGAGGAGGCGCGGGATCAGGCGCGGAGGCAGCGCGAACTCGCGTACGCGCAGGTCGCGCACGCGGAACTGCGCGAGCCCGGGACGCAGGACGTCGAACGTGCCGCCGAACGCCACCGTGTCCCGCTCGCTTACCATCCCCACGAACGGGCCGAGCGCGTCGCCCACTCCCAGCTCGCTGAGTCGGACGGAAGCCTTGAGGTAGACCCGGTCACCGATCACCGCCGCCCGGACACCCTCCGCCGACGAGGGAAGCTGCTGCGACAGCTCGACGTATACGTACGACGCAAGATCGGCCGCGCCGACGTTGGCGAACACCGGCCCCGAGCTGCTCGCGAGCTGCTCGACCGCCGTCCGCGCCCGCTCGGCGCCCTCCATCGTGATCGGCTCCCACACGACGCCGGAGGAGTCGGCCGCGATCGGCGGCGAGGACGGCTCGCTCATGACGTTCGCGCGCAGGTACCATCCGGCCGCGATCGCCGCGAGCAGCGCGAACAGGAGAATGATGACTCGCATGCACCCCATTCTAGGCGCTGCGGAGCGGCGCCGCCGCCAGCAGCGTGTGGCGCGCGCCGCCCGAATGCAGCTCGCTCTCCATCAGATCGACTGATTCCACGCGAATCTCCGTGCGACAGGTCACGCCACGCCGCGCCCGCGCCAGATCCCGCGCGGCCTCCACCGATGGACGGCGGCCGACGCGGCCCAGCGTCAGATGCGGCCGAAACGCCCGCCCCTCCACGTCGACGCCAAGCCGCTCGCACGCCAGCTCGATGTCGTGGTGCAGCAGCTCGAGCCTCGGGTGCGGCTCCACCCCCAACCATACGACGTGCGGCCGCCGAAAGTTCGGGAAGGCGCCGATACCACCCGCCGCGAGATCCATGAGCGGATGCACCCGGGCAGCCGCGCCCAGCGCGTCGGCGAGCGGCTCCACCGCCGTTGACGGCTGCTCGCCGATGAACTTGATCGTCATGTGCAGCCTCTCCGCGGGAATCCAACCCACCCACGGTGCCGCATCGCGGAGCGGTGCGGCGGCCGCGTGAATCTCCTGTCGCTGCCCAAGGGGGAGATTGACCGCCACGAAGAGTCTCACCCGCCGCCGGGCGCGAGCTCCACCGCGACGTGCGTGAAGCCGTGTTCGCGAGCGAGGCGGATGGCCAGCGCCCGTCGCTCGGCAGTCGCAAGATCGAGCGTCGTCCGGCACGGCACCAGGACCGCGAGCGTCTCCCGCGGCTCCACCTCGCAAGCCAATCCGTGAGCGCGGAGCGCCGCTTCGAGTGCGGGCGCGCTCATGCCGCCGTCACGCCACCGAGGACATTGAGCGAACCGGACCGGAAGCCGCGCAGATCGAGCGCCACGCGCGCGAAGCCCGCCGAGCGGACGGCCTCCACCAGTCGCGCGGACGCGGCCGGCTCGAGCCAACGCCCCACCTCCGTGGAGGCGAGCTCCACTCGGGCAAGATCGTCGTGGTAGCGGACGCGCAGATCGCCCGTGATCCCGAGCGCGCGCAGCGAACGCTCCGCCATCTCGACTCGACGAAGCCGCTCGGGCGTCACCGCGGTTCCGTACGGAATGCGCGACGAGAGACACGGCGACGCGGGCTGGTCCCACGTGGGCAGCCCGCGTGCTCGCGACAGCTGCCGGATCTCCTGCTTGCGCAACCCGACCGCCGCGAGAGGCGATGCGACGCCGTGCTCGCTGGCCGCGTTCGCGCCCGGACGCCAGTCGCCGCGATCGTCGGCGTTGGTCCCGTCGACGATCGTCGCGATGCCGCGTCCGCGCGCGATCGGCACGAGGCGCGCCCAGAGCTCGCTCTTGCAGAAGTAGCAGCGCGTGCTCGGATTGGCCGCGTACCGGGGATCGGACATCTCGTCGGTGGTCACCTCGAGAACGGGAATCCCGAAGCGCTCGGCGACTGCGCGCGCGGTCGCCCATTGTTCTTCCGGATACGAGGCACTGCGGCCGATCACCGCCAGCACGTTGTCCGTGCCGAGCACGTCGACCGCCACACAGCCGAGGTAGGTCGAATCCACGCCGCCGCTGAATCCGAGGAGGATCGAGCCACGCTCTCGCAGCCAGCTGGCCAGGAGGGCTTCCTTCTCGCGCGAGGCGTCAGGCACGGCATCGGCAGCGGCGTCGTCGGAGGCGGCGGCCAAGGCGTCAAGCACGGCATTGGACACGGCGTCAGATTCGGCGTCGGACACGGCGCCAGGCACGGCATTGGACACGGCATCAGATGCGGCCTCCGACACAGCGCCAGGCGCGGCGTCGGACACAGCGCCAGGCACTGCCGCGCCGCGATCGGCCGAGCCGACGGGACCTGAATCCGTTGCGAGACTGGCGTGGAGCATGTCTACAAGCTACGCGCCTTCAGGGGAGCGATGGAAGTCTGTCGCGCGGGTGTGCAGATTGAACGCTGACCCGGCCACGCTCTCCACCGGCTCCGTGCGAGTCCGCCGGCGTCACCACCATCGTCGAGCCACAGTCCCGCCACCCGAGATCATGCCGGCCGATCCACGCCTGGAAGTGCTCGAGGAGGCAATTCGCAGGCTCGTCCGGGAGGTGGACCGGCTGTCGCGCGAGGTGCACTCCCTGCGGACGAAGGCCGCGCCCGATGCGACGGCGGCGCCCGCGACGGCGGCGCGAACGGCGACCGCCGCCGATGCGGCAACGAGCAGCTCGACACTTGAGGCGTCGCCGTCGTCGAGCAATGCGCGGCCGCCCTCGACGAGCGACGCGTTGCCGCGCCCCGTCCGGCCATCCGCTCCGCCGCCACGAACGACCTGGCAGACGATCGGCCTCGAGACGCTCATCGGTCGCTACGGCGCGCTCGCGCTCGCGGCGATCACCATTCTGTTGGGCATGGGGGTCTTCCTCTCGTGGGCCGTCGAACACGTCGAGCTCGGCCCGCGCGTGCGGGTGCTGCTCGGTGCATCCGCCGCGCTGGGCGTGGCCGCCGTGGGCGTCGCGTTTCGTGGTCGCGGCGCGCGACGTTTCGGCAACACGCTCCTCGGCCTGGCCCTCGCGATCACGCACGTGGTGGCGTGGGGCGCTGGACCGTTCCTGAACGTGGTGTCGCCGACGACCGCGTTCATCGGTGCGGCGCTCGCGTCGTCAGCGCTCGCCGCGCTGGCCTGGTGGGAGCGGGAGGAAACGCTCTTCTCGGTCGGCACGGGCGGCGCCCTGCTCGCTCCGTTCGTCACCGCCGACGGGAATGCGCCGATCTTCCAGCTGCTCGGATTCGGCGTGCTCGTGCTCGGAACGGGCATGCTCGCGATTCGAGACCGGTCGTGGCGCACCGCGGCGCGTATCGTGATCGCCGGGGCGACCGTCTACGTCGTCGTCGCTCTCCAGTCGATCGCGTACGGCATTCCCGCCGAGCGCGTCGCCCCGGCGGCGTTCGCGCTCGTGTGCGCCTGGGTCGCCCTCGCGGTCACCGCGCCACCGCACCGGCTGCGCATTGGCCGAGCGATGACGGCGCTGGCCATCCTGGCACTGCTGGTCCCCGCCCTTGCCAGGACCGAGGCGCTCATGCCGGAGCTCATCGCCGGTGCGCTCGTCGCCACGGTGACGACGCACTTGCTCCTGCACCGCGCGCGTGGCTTCCCGGAAGCGGAGCTGGCGACAATCGCCGTTCTGTACCCGCTCGCCGCTCTCGCGGCGGCCATTCTCGCGCTTGCCGATATGTCGTCGGCGCTCGCCGTAGGACTCGCGGTGCTGTGGGCGGGCATGGCGGCGATCGGGGCACTCGCACTGCCGACGACGTCACGCGATGAAACGTCGGCGTCCTTCCGCGATCCCGCAGGCCTTCGCGACGCACACTGGCTCGTGGTCGCAGTGGCCGGCGCCACGAGCGTCGTGCTCGCGCTCCACCCGTGGCCGCAGTGGTGCGTCCTCGGCCTCGGTGCATGGGGGCTCGGCCTCGCGCTCTCCGATCGCCGCCTCCGTTCGCGGGGACTGGCGGTAGGCATCAGTGCCGTGCTGTCCGCCGCCTCCATGTGGGGATTCAGCCTTCTCGTCGAGCGCGACCCGTATCGGTACACGCCGTTCCTCACCGGCGAATCGGCGGCGGCCGCGGTGGTGCTGGCCGGCTGGTGGGCGTTCACGGTGGTGCGCTGGCTCAGGACGGTGACCCCGGAGACCCCGGAGACCGAATCGAACGCTCTCCCGTTCGTCGCGAGCGCGCTGACGATCGGCTGGGGCTACCTCGAGCTCGCCCGGGCCTTCTCGCCGGATCTGGCGACCTTCCTCGTGATCATCTACCTCGCCTCAGTCGGGATCGCGATCATCCTGATCGGTCGCGCCCGCCGGGTTCCGGCCGCGCGCCACGCCGGGCTCGCGCTCGCGATCGTGGCGGGCGTCAAGGCGCTCCTTCAGGCGAGCACCCTCGCGTTCGGGCTGAGGCTCTCGAGCTATCTCGTCGTTGGAGCGTTCCTGCTCGGCGTCGCGTACGTGTACCGTGCGGCATCGGACACGGGCACCGAGGTCGTCTGAGCCCCGTGCCCCCCTCCGGCGGCCGTCGTCCATGGGCCGAAGCCCGGTGTCGCACCGCTGAGTAAATTTGTAGCATGCCCGACTCCACCCTCCCTGCCGTGTCCTCGACTCCGTTCCGTTCCGAGACCACCCGTTCGGAGGTCGCGGCGTTGCATCGAGCGACGCACGAACCGCCGCCGCATCTCGTGAGCTGGGAGCTGCCGCCAGGCTGGCGGTGGGGCACGGAAGGCGTTCAGGGCGAATTCCGGCACTATCAGGAGCTGATCGATGCGCTCGGCCGCTCGCTGTCGCTCGTGTCGACCAACGATCCGGCCCACCACGATTGGCTGACGTCCGAGGCGAGACATCTCGCGCATCGCAATCACCCCGCGATTCCGACCACCTACCACTATTGGGTGCACGAGCAGCGGCGCGGGCCGGGATACCTGCGACGCTGGATCTCGGGCGAGCGCGTGACATCGCAGATCGCGCGTCAGGGGCCGTACGACATCCCGACGGCGATTCGGATCATGCGTCAGACCGGCGCCACGCTGGCGTATCTCCACGACGCGGGCATCCCGCATGGCGCGATCGGCCCCGAGACGATCTGGGTCGCCCCGACGGGGCGACTCTGGCTCCTCGGATGGCAGTGGGCGGTACCGCAGTCGGAAATTCCCGACGGCATCGAACCGGACATCAGCTGGACGCCGTATCCACCCGAATGGCGGCGCAAGGGTTTCGTTCCGACCCCGGCGAGCGATCAGTGGCAGCTCGCGGCGCTGTGCTTCGCCGCGCTCACGGGCGAGATGCCACCAGCGCGCGATGTCCCGCCGATTCAGCTCGTCCGGCCGGAGGTGCCGACGGCCGTGGCCACGGTGCTCGACCGCGCGCTGCTCGAGGACCCCGATGCACGTCACGCGTCCGTCGCCACCCTCCTTCGCGCGATCGAGCGAGCGGGAGGGAGCCGCTCGGCGGTCCTCATCAGCGGGGAGTTCACGGCCATCGGCTCGCCCGACCAGAGCGAGGAGATGCGCCTGCGCTGGGCGGTCGGCGACGACTACGAGGTGCGCGCGTCGCTCGGAGCGGGCACGTTCGGCGCCGTGTGGCGGGTGCGCGACCTCGCGCTCGAGCGCGAGGTGGCGCTCAAGATGTTGCACCCGCACGTCGCGCGGGATCAGCGCGCGGTGGCGCGCTTCCGGCGCGAGGCACAGCTCGCGGCGCAACTCCAGCATCCTTCGATCGTGCCGATCTTCGACTGGGACAGCCGCGGCGACGTGTCCTGGTACACCATGGAGCTCGCCGAGGGCGGCTCGCTCGCGGATCTCATCGCCCGTTCCGGCCCGCGCGCGCTGGGCCAGCTCGCACCACAGGTCGATGGGCTCCTCGACGGCCTCGTCGCGGCGCATGCGATCGGGATCATTCACCGCGATCTCAAGCCCGAGAACATTCTCATCGACCGGTATCTCCGATGGCGCATCGCGGACTTCGGCATCGCGCACGCGTGGGAGGAAGCGGGCGGAACGACGGGGACGCCGGCGTTCGCCGCGCCCGAGCAGCTCCTCGGCGAGCTGCAGGGGCCCAACGTGGACTGCTTCTCGCTCGCCGGCATCGTCGTGTTCGCCCTCTCGGGCGCGCTGCCCTTCGGCACGGGAGACGCGCGCGCGATTCTCGCGCGCGAGCTGACGGGGCAGATCGATCTCTCGGCCTATCCGCCGGAGATCGCCTCGTGGCTTCGGCGCGGGCTCGCGGCGGCACCGGAGGATCGCTTTCCCGATGCCGCGGAGATGCAGGCGGCCTGGCGTGAAGCCGTCGATCTGGCGTTCGATCGCGATCAGCAGCTTCCCTGGTGGAGGCGCTGGCCGAGGGTCGAGGAGCGCCGACTGCCGCTGCCCCTGTCCCGCGGTCGCTGAGCGCGCGAGCGGCACGATCCTGCCGCGATCGAGAAGAAATCCTGTTACGATCGGCACCTTTCCGGTGTCAAAGTGGTAGAGTGAGTAGGGCCGGCGCCGCCATCCCGCACCGGCCGCCCGTCACTCCGGCTCGCCCGGTTTCAGTACGAACCTCCTGCCGGCATCGCCATGACCACCTGGGCTCCGCTGCTCCTGTTCGCCGTGCTCCCGCCGCTGAGCGGTCCGATGCGCAGTGCGACGCTCGCGCTCGCCTGCCATACGCCGATCAGCTCCGCGGAGACGCTCGACCAGTTGATGCCCGTGCTCGGGGCGCCGCTCGCGCTCGGGCTTCCGGTGGACGTGCTCAAGACGGTGGACACGCAGCCGCGGCCGGCGATCATCTACGACCGCGTCTCGGTCATCGCGTCGGCGAGCACGGGCCTCTTCCGGCCGGTGATCTCGTGGAGCCCCTCGGCGCACGGTTCGAGCATCCTGCACGAGCTGGTGCACGTGGCGCAACGCCGTCTGCCGTCGCCGCAGCTTCGCACCCTGATGTCCGAGATCGAGTCGTTCGACGAGGAGCAGGGATTCTCGCCCTACGTCGTTCGCGGCGCGACGAACTCCGTCGTCGTCACGATGCGCACGCTGCTGCCGCCGGACCAGGCGAGCGAGTTCGCGCGGCGGGTGGAGGCGGACGCCGCCGGTCGATTGCAGAGCGGCCGGCGAGCTCTCGACCAGCGCTACGCGATTCTGCGCCGGGCGCTCAGCGAAGGGCAGTTCCGGCACGCGCGCCGGGCGATGCAGACCGCCACGCCACCGCGCTTCGGCTGGGCGTCGAGGATCGCGGGCGAGCCCTGGAGCTGGCAGGAGGAGCTCAAGGCGAAGCTCTACCTCGAGGCGATGGCATACGACGCCGACGCGCGATGCCTCGTCGGGAAAGGACCGCGGTTCGAGCTCTCGCTCTAGCAGCGACGGGCCGCGCCGACTCGGCGGCGCCGATCGCGCGTCACACCGATCGCCCGTCACACCGATCGCCCGTCACACCGTTCGCCCGTCACACCGATCGCCCGTCACACCGATCGCCCGTCACACCAGGGAAATGGTGCGTGATCTCATCGCGGGATCCGACGACGGCACGCGGAAGCGCAACGCCTCGGCGACGCACCGAACGCGAATCGCCCGCTCCCCATCGAGGTCGGCGATCGTCCGCGCGACCCGCAGCACGCGATGATAGCCGCGCGCGGACAGTCCGAGCCGCTCGGCCGCGGTCGTGAGCAGCTCGCGCGCATCGCCGTCGATCAGCGACTCGGTCTCGAGCCAGCGACCGGCGATGCGCCCGTTGCACATTGCCGGTCCGAAGGCGGCGTAACGCGACCGCTGCCGCTCGCGCGCACGCTCCACGCGCTCCCGCACGACCGCCGAGCTCTGGTGCGCCGCCGGACCGCCGAGCAGGCGCAGGGGAACCGGGCCGACCACCACGTGCAGGTCGATGCGATCGGCGAGTGGACCGGACAGGCGGGCGCGGTAGCGCACGATGTCCGCCGCGCTGCAAGCGCATCGCCCACCCGGATCGCCGGCCCGCCCGCACGGACACGGGTTCATCGCGCCGATGAGCGTGAAGCGCGCCGGATAGCGCACGCTGCCCGACGCGCGCGCGATCACTACGTGCCCGTCCTCCAGCGGCTGTCGGAGCGCGTCCAGCGTGTGCCGCGGAAACTCGAGCATCTCGTCGAGAAACAGCACGCCGAGGTGCGCGAGGCTCGCCTCGCCGGGGCGTGGCGCGGAGCCGCCGCCGACGAGGCCGGCCGTCGAGATCGTGTGGTGCGGCGCGCGAAACGGCCGTAGGGGCGGCGGGAGTGCGCCAGGTGGCAGCGCGCCGGCGACGGAGTGAATGGCGATCACCTCGAGCACCTCGAGCTCCGTGAGCGCCGGGAGCAGGCTGGGCACGCAGCGCGCGAGCAGCGTCTTGCCACTCCCCGGCGGGCCGACAAGCGCGAGTCCGTGCCCGCCCGCCGCCACGATCTCGAGCGCGCGCTTCGCCGTCTCCTGCCCGACGACGTCGCGCAGGTCGGGTCCGTCGGCGCGCGGGGCGTGCGCGAGCGCCGGCTCCGGAGGCGGTTCCAGCGTCCGCGTGCGGAGCCGCGCGACGAGCTGCGACAGCGAGGATGGAGCGGTGAGCCGCACGCCGCTGACCAGTCGCGCCTCGCTCACGTTCGCCGGCGGAACGATGAGCGTGACGTCGCCGCTGTTCGTCGCGAGTCGGCGCGCGATGGAAAGCACGCCGCGCACCGGTCGCACGCTGCCGTCCAGCGCCAGCTCGCCGATGGCGACGATCCCCTCGAGACACCGCGGCTCGAGCTGCCTCGTGGCAACGAGGAGCCCGAGGGCGATCGGCAG
>CAYLPM010000260.1:0-5841 GCA_964385525.1 uncultured Gemmatimonadaceae bacterium | reverse complement strand
CATCGTACTCGAGCAGGTCCTCGATGTCGGTGAATGCATCCGGGATCGCGAAGCGATCGGCCAACGCGCGCGCCTTCACCTGGTCGTTGTCGCAGATGGCAGCGAGCTGCGCGCCGCGCATCTTCGAGAGCACGGGGAGGTGGGCGACCTGCGCGATGGCGCCCGCGCCGACCACGCCGAACCGCAGCGGCGTCATGGCGACTCCCCAGCCGGTCGGCTGCCGGCAGGGGCCGGCGCGCCGGGAAACCGGTAGCTCACGCCGGCGCGCAGCGAGGCGAAGCGCGTCCCGCTCAGGAGGTCGAATCGTGCCTGCATGCCGAGAATCACTCGATTGAGAATCGTGAGATCCACTCCCGCGACGCCGGCCACGCCGCCGGTGATGTTGTCGAGCGCGCGCTCGACGAACGTGCCATTGATCAGCCGTCCCTCGGCGTTGATCACGTGGGCGCCGGCCCCTCCACCAAGGTAGGCCCGAACCGGACCGGGCGGCAGCGGCGTCCAATGCAGATCCACCGTGATCGCGATGTCGGAGACGTCGATAGTGCTGGTCCGGATCGTGGCGTCGCTCGTCGGATCGTCGATCGAGAGCGCGAGCGAATCCACGAATCGCTGCACGACCTCGTCGGTGAAGCGCGAGTTCCAGTACGTCGCGGTGAACACGACCCGCCATCGCGGCGCGATCTCCCCGTAATCGGCGTGAAGTGCGAACAGCGATGTGGAGACGGTCTGTGACGGTCGCGTCGGGCCAGTCGCCACGCCGATCTCGCTCAGTTGCAGCCGGTCGAGGTTCAGGCGCTCGAACAGCGAGCCCTGGGCAGGCAACGTGCCCGGCGACGACGCGAGCGCGATGCCCGCCGCGGCGATCAGGACCCGCCAGCGATCAATCGGCCGGAGCAACGATGGTACCGGGGTAGTAGGTCCCGAGAATGGTCCGGAAGTCCTGCCCGGCGCGCGCGCGGCCGATCGCGCCCCATTGGCACATCCCGATGCCGTGGCCGTACCCGCTGCCGGTGATGTCGAGCCGTCTCACTGAACCCTGCGCGAGGGTCGTCCGGACAGAAAAATACGTGGAGTTCAGGATCTCGCCACCCGGTGAGCGGAGCACGAATCGGGCGTCGTTCCGCCGCACGAGATATCGCCCGCGCTCCGTCGTGATCACGAGCGCCACCGTACGCCCCGAGGGTGTATGTCCCTCCGTGTGCACGTCGCGAATGGTGCCGAGACGCCCCGCGGGCACCGCCGCGTGTGCGCGCAGGTAGCGGTCGAGCACCGCAGCGAGCTCACTGCCGGAGTAGCTGCGGGCCCACCGGAACCGCGGCGAGGCGTCGCAGTAGTACCGATCGGTCCCCGGAATGCGATCGCTCACGCGCTGCAGATACGGCTCCCCCGCGCCCTGCCAGACCTCGGGTGCTTCGGCCGTCGAGCCGCCGCAAGTCGAGTGGTATGGCGTGTTCACGATCCGGCCTGCGTATCGCAGCACGAGTCCGCGCGTCTCGATGATCGCTGCGTCGGCCAACGGCGTTTCCGCATCGACGCCGCCGTAGACCTGATCGAACACCGTCGGGACGAGATCGTAGTGCCGCCGCGCCCCGTTGCCGAGGCGGACGTACGAGTAGCTGCGAGCCGCGACCGCCTGTGCCGCGACGGCCTCGCGCTCGTCGAGGGTGCGATTGCCGATCTCGAGGGGCACCACGCCGCGCAGATACTGCTCGAGCGGGAGCCGGTTGATCACGAGGACCCCGGAGTCCGTGGGGACGAAGGCGATGTCTCCTCGATAGCGGCGGCCCTCGAACACGAGCAGCGCGGAGGGCGTCGCGGGGCGCGCGACGACGACGGCCGTGGCCGGTCCGTTGGCGCTCTCACCATCGCGCGCCGGACGCAGGGTGAGCGCGGCGCGTACGAGACGCCACGATTCGCTTGCCAGACCGGCGACGAGGACTTCGTCGGTCTCACCATCGACCAGATGCCACGCGCCGGTCGCGGAGACCACGGGCTCCCGCACGGCAGTGGCGAGCGCGATGCGCACGATCGGTGAGCGGTCGTCGAAAGGCAGCTCCGTGGGTGCGATGATCGCCGCGAAAGCGGCGCTGTCGGCGGCTCGCGCCTCGGCGCGGGCCGCCGCCGCGGCGCGCTCCGCGGCCGCCACGCTGTCCTCCCGCGCGCGGTCGGGCTCCGGCACCGGCCGCCGCGCGGCGGGCACGCAGGCGCTGAAGATCACGAGCACCATCGACGCGGCAACCCGCGGCCAGCCCCACCGCCCCGGCCCGAGGCTCGAGCGATCAGCCACGGGCCGCCCGCATCGCACCCGCGATCCGCTCGAGAGCCTGATCGATGTCGTCATCCGAGTGTGCGGTCGAGAGAAAGCCCGCCTCGAACGCCGACGGAGCGAGGTAGACTCCGCGAGCCAGGGCCTCGCGAAAGACCCGCGCGTGCAGTGCCGTGTCGGCGCTGCGCGCGTCGGTGAACGAGCGCACCGGCTCCGTGCGAAAGAACATCCCCCACATCGAGCCGGCACAATCGGCCGTGAACGGGATCTCCACCCGCGCCGCGCTGCCTCTCAGTCCCTCGACGAACCGGGCGGTGCGACGGCTGAGCGCCTCCTGCACGGCGGGCGTGAGCGCCTCCAGTGTCGCGATGCCGGCGGCCATCGCCAGCGGATTTCCCGAGAGCGTCCCCGCCTGGTAGACGGGTCCACTCGGCGCGACGAGCTCCATCAGGTCGCGACGGCCGCCATAGGCGGCGACGGGAAGTCCGCCGCCGATCACCTTGCCGAGCGTCGTGAGGTCCGCCGTCACGCCGAATCGCTCGCGCGCGCCACCGAGCGCGATCCGGAACCCGGTCATCACCTCATCGAAGATGAGCAGCGCGCCGTGCGCGTCGGCGAGCGTGCGAAGTCCCTGGAGGTATCCCGGGTCGGGCGCAATGAAGCCGGCATTGCCGACGATCGGCTCGACGATGATCGCCGCGAGATCGCCGCGCGCGTCCTCCGCGGCCGCGCGAGCCGTGTCGAGGTCGTTGAACGGCGCCGTGCGCGTGAGGGCCGCCAGCGCCGCCGGCACGCCGGGAGAGTCGGGGAGCCCGAGCGTCGCGACGCCCGACCCGGCGCGAACGAGGAACCCGTCCGCGTGCCCGTGATAACACCCGTCGAACTTGAGGATCGACGACCGACCCGTGGCGGCGCGCGCGAGGCGCACGGCGCTCATGGTGGCTTCGGTGCCGCTGGAGACGAAGCGGAGCATCTCCACGTGCGGCATGCGCTCGACGATGCGCTCCGCGAGCTCGACCTCGAGCCGCGTCGGCGCGCCGAAGCTGGTGCCTCGGCGCATCGTCACGTCGAGCGCCTGGATCACGGGCGCGGGAGCGTGGCCCAGCACAAGCGGACCCCACGAGAGCACGAAATCGATGTACTCGCGACCGTCGACGTCCCACAGCCGCGATCCCACGCCGCGCGCCGCGACGAACGGCTCACCGCCAACGGCGCGGAACGCCCGCACCGGGGAATTCACCCCGCCGGGAAAGAGCGCCCGCGCACGAGCCATCGTTTGCGCGGAGCGCGTGGTCACCGACCGAAGCTCCCGATGGACGCGCCGGCGATCGGCAGCGGTCGCCGGGCCAGCGCGGCGGGCCCCGCCGGCGACGGCGCGGCATCGAGCACGCGCACGAGCGTCGCGCGGAAGTCGTAGTCGTCCACGACATCCTCGATCGCGGCCTCCACGATCGCGCCCGCCGGCGCCTCGCCGAGCAGATGCGTCACGCCATCGATGTCGTCGGCCTGCCACACGGTGCGCGCGATCGCGATGCCGTCCTCGCCCGCGGGGTAGTCGACGATCGCGCGGATCGCGCGTCCGATGTGCCGCTCGTATCGCTCGGCCGTGATGGCGCGCTGCATCTCGGTGAGACGCTCGAGGCGGTCCCGCTTGACGCTCTCCGGAACATCGTCCACCATCGCGCCGGCGTGCGTGCCCTCCTGCGCCGAGTAGGTGAAGGCACCCACCCGCTCGAACTGCACCTCCTCGAGCACGTCGAGCAGGCGCGCGAAATCGTCCTCGGTCTCGCCGGGGAAGCCGACGATGCACGTCGTGCGCAGCGCGACGTCGGGAACGGCATCGCGCACCCGCGCGACGGTCTCGCGAATCGTCCGCTCGCGCTCGGGACGACGCATGCGCCGCAGCACCGCGTCCGAGGCATGCTGGATGGGCATGTCCAGATACGGCACGATGCGCGGATCGCGCGCGACGCGATCGAGCAGCGCGGGCGTGAGCCCCGCCGAGTAGATGTACAGCAGCCGGAACCAGGGCACCGATGTTCCGGCCAGCAGCGCATCCAGGAGCTCGGGGAGGCCGACGCCATCGCGGCGGTCGCGCCCCCAGTGCGCGAGGTCCTGCGCGACGAGATTGATCTCGCGCGCGCCCTGGAGCTCGAGGAGCTGCGCCTCGCGCACGACCTCGTCGAGCCCGAAAGAGCGATGCCGGCCGCGCATCAGCGGGATGGCGCAGAACGCGCAGCCGTGATCGCACCCTTCGCTGATCTTGAGATAGCGCACATGCGGCAGCTCGCCCGCGTACGTGCGATCGCCGGGGTGCATCTCGATCGGGTCCCCGATCAATCCCCGCTCGGCGAGCTCCGGGATGAGCCGGTCCATCTCGGCCGCGCCGAGGAACAGATCGACCTCGGGCAGCTCGGCCTCGAGCTCGGCGCGGTGTCGCTGCACCATGCAGCCGACGGCGACGACGGCGCGGCACGTCCCATCAGTCTTGAGCTGGGCGGCGCCGATGATCGCGTCGAGCGACTCCTTCTTGGCGGCGTCGATGAAGCCGCACGTGTTGACGACGATGATCTCGGCGTCGGCGAGGTCGGCGGCCGGCTGGGCGCCGTGGCCGACGAGCTGGGCGAGGTAGCGCTCGGAGTCGACGGTGTTCTTGTCGCAGCCGAGGGTGACGAGGGCGACGCGAAACGACATCCGTGCAAGCTAGTGCAGCGTCGTCCTAGCGGTAGTTGCCGAACTTCAGCTCCACCCCGAAGTCCTGACCGCGCAGGAGCTGCATGACGCCCTGGAGCTCATCCTTCGAAGGCGAGGTGACCCGCACCTGATCGCCCTGGATCGACGCCTGCACCTTCTTCAGCTTCGCCTCCTTGATCGCGGCGGCGATCTTCTTCGCCGTCTCGCCATCGAGCGCCGTCTTGAGGCCGACCTCGCGCCGCACGGTGTCGCCGCCCGCCGGCTTGATCTCGCCGATGTCCAGATTCTTCACCGGGACGTGGCGCTTGATCAGCTTTGCCTGGAGGACATCGAACAGGGAGCGCATGCGGAAGTCATCGTCGGCGATGAGCACGAGCTTCCCTGCCACCCGGTCGAACTCGATGCTGACCTTCGAGCCCTTGAAGTCGTAGCGGGTGGCGATCTCCTTCTGCGCCTGATTGACGGCGTTGTCGACCTCCTGGAGATCGACGCCGGTCGTCACATCGAACGAGCTGGGCTGAGCCATCGGTCAGTAGTGTGTCGTGAGAATTGGTTGCCCCAGGGACCGCGAAAGGGGATCCAAGACTCGAGACTGCCAGACTGGCCAGCGTGCCAGCCCGCGAGCGACGGCGGTGCAGTTGGCTGGCCGGCTGGGTCGCTGGCTGGCTGGCAGTCTCGAGTCTTGGATCCCCTTTCGCGGCTCACGGAGCCTCCAATTCTCACGACACACTACTGACCGATGGCTCAGTCCAGCTCGTTCGATGTGACGACCGGCGTCGATCTCCAGGAAGTCGACAACGCCGTCAATCAGGCGCAAAAGGAGCTCGCCACCCGCTACGACTTCAAGGGCTCGAAGGTCAGCATCGAGTTCGACCGGGTGG
>CAYLPM010000259.1:0-3728 GCA_964385525.1 uncultured Gemmatimonadaceae bacterium | reverse complement strand
GCCAGGAGTGACTCGTGCCCTTCGGACGCTCGATCACAGCCGCGATCGCGGTCGCAGTCCTGCTCGTCGCCTGCGAGCGGTCGTCTGCGCGGACGGCATCCGCCCCCACCTCGCCGCAGGCTGCCGTCGACGAACTGCTCGACGCCGACCGCGCCTTCGCCGCCGCCAGCGCGCGCACCGACATGATCACCGTCCTGTCGTCGATGTTCGCGGCCGATGTCGTCATGCCCGTGCGCGGCGGAGGACTCGCGATGGGCTCGGTGGCGGCGATCGAGGCCCTGCGCAGCGACTCCGCCAACCTCCGCTCGCGGCTGGAGTGGGCGCCGGTGCGCGGCGGCATCTCGGCCGACGGCCAGCACGGCTTCACGTTCGGCTACATGACGATGCATCGCGCCGATTCCACTCCCGTGCCGCTCAAGTACCTCGCGTACTGGATCAGGCGGCCGGAGGGATGGCGCGTCGTCGCCTGGAAGCGCGGGCGCCGTCCGGCAGGCGAGGTCTCGCGCGAGATGATGCCGCCAGCGCTCCCGCCCGCGATGGTTGCGGTCTCCGCTGACAGCGCCGCGATCGGCCGGGTGCGCGAGAGTCTGGCCGCGGCGGAGCGGGCGTTCTCGGACACGGCGCAGCAGATCGGGCTCGGGCCGGCGTTCGAGTACTACGGAAGCGATGACGCGGTGAACCTGGGGGGACCCAACGACACGATGTTCGTGGTCGGTTCCGCCGCCATCGGCCGCGCGGTGTCGGGGGGCGGGCCGTCACGCGGAAGTCCCGTGTCGTGGGGACCGGACCATGTGATCGTCGCGTCGAGTGGAGATCTCGGCGTCACCTTCGGCATGATCCGGCCGAACGCACCGGCGAGTGCGGCGCAGGGGACAGACATCCCGTTCTTCACCATCTGGCGACGCGAGAGTCCCACGGCGCCGTGGCGATACGTCGCCGAGTGACGGAAGAGGAGTGGACTGTCCTTGCGCGGCGCGTGCACCCGCCGTAGCTCAAGGGGCACCTCCGCCCACCGCTCGTGACCGACTCTCTGCGCGACCAGCTTCAGGCGACCCTCGGCGACGGCTTCCGCATCCAGCGCGAGCTGCACGGCGGCGGCATGTCGCGCGTCTTCCTGGCCGACGAGCTGGCGCTCGAACGGCGGGTGGTCGTGAAGGTCCTGGCGCCGGAGCTGGCGGCGAGCGTTAGCGTCGACCGTTTCCGACGCGAGATCTTGCTGGTTGCGGGGCTCCAGCATCCGCACATCGTGCCGATCCTCGCTGCGGGTGAAGTGGCGGACAGCCCCGGTACCTCGGCGAACGTGCTGCCTTGGTTCACCATGCCGTACGTCGAGGGCGACTCGCTGCGCGCGCGGCTCCAGAGTGCAGGTACGCTGCCGATCCGCGACGTGGTTTCGATCGTACGCGATGTAGGGAAGGGACTCGCGCACGCACACGCGCGGGGTATCGTCCATCGCGACATCAAGCCCGAGAACATCCTGCTCTCCGGTGGATCCGCGGCCGTCACCGACTTCGGCGTCGCGAAGGCGCTCTCGTCGGCGCATCGGCGGACGGGTGACGAGACGCTCACGGTGCTCGGGATGTCGCTGGGCACGCCCGCGTACATGGCGCCCGAGCAGGCGGCCGGCGATCCCGACACGGATCACCGCGCCGATCTCTACTCGCTGGGACTGCTCGCGTACGAGATGCTTGCGGGCGGTTCGCCGTTCGCGGATCGAACGCCGCAAGCGATAATCGCCGCGCACATGGTCGAGAAGCCCGCGCCCGTGACGCGCCGTCGAAAGGACACACCGCCGGCACTCGCCGCGCTGGTCATGCGGTGCCTCGAGAAGGACGCCGCCATGCGACCGCAGAGCGCCGAGGAGCTTCTCGCGGCGCTCGATGCGGCGGCGACTCACGGTCCGCCGGCATGGTCCCGGGTTGCGATGGTCATCGTCGCCCTGGTCGCGGCGATCACGCTCGGATGGCTGGGGTTCCGGGCGGCGGATCGCGGGAGCGCGACGCCGGATCTGAGTGCGATCGGCGTCCTGCCGCTGGTCAATACGACCGGCGATCCGCAGGACGAGTACTTCTCCGACGGCATGACCGACGAGCTGGTGGCGGCGCTGTCCCGCGTAGAAGGCCTGCGGCTCGCTTCGCGCACCTCGACGTTCGCGTTCAAGGAGCGACGCGACATCGACGTGCGCGAGATCGGGCGCCAGCTCGGCGTCGGCGCGGTTCTCGAGGGCACCGTGCGCCGCGACGGCCAGCGGCTCCGGGTCGGTGCCCAGCTCACCAGCACGGCCGATGGGCTCTCGCTCTGGTCGGAGACGTACGAACGCGAAGTCGAGGACGTCTTCGAGGTGCAGGATGAGATCGCGAGCGCCATCGTCGCGGCACTCGCGCCGCGGCTCGTCGGCGCGAACGGTGCGCCGCTCGCGCCGGACACATCGGCGATCGGCACCCGGCAACGGACGAGCGATCTCGCTGCGTACGACCTCTACCTGCGCGGTCGGTACTTCTGGCATCAGCGCGGCGAGGCGGCGCTCCGTGCGGCCGCGACGCACTTCGAGCAGGCGATCGAGCTCGATCCGGGGTTTGCCGCGGCGTACGCAGGGCTCGCCGACGTGCTCGCGCTGCTGCCGGTCTACGGCACGACGCCGGCCGATTCGGCTCTGCCACGGGCGCGGGCGTCGGCGGAACGTGCGATCGCACTCGACAGCACGCTGGCCGACGCCCACACGACGCTCGGGCTCGTGCACAAGAGCCTCGGCGAGTGGGAGGCGGGCGAGCGCGTGCTGCGGCGCGCCCTCGCACTCGATCCCGGGTCGGCTGCGGCGCATCAGTGGTATGCGGAGCTGCTCGTCATCACCGGCAGGCTGCGCGAGGCGGCGGCCGAGGCGCGCGAGGCGCATCAGCTCGATCCCCTCTCGCCGATCGTCGCGGCGGAGCTGGGCTACATGCTGACGCTCGCCGGAGAGCCCGAGGCCGGCATCGCGATGGGGCGTCAGGCGATCGCACTCGCGCCGGAGCTGTGGACCGGACACGCGTTCCTGGGCTCGACGTTCCTATTCGCGGGTCGACCCGGCGAAGCGGTGGAGCCGCTGGAGCGTGCGGTGGCGCTCGACGCGAACGTCTCGCTCTTTCGCGGCGTGCTCGCGCATGCCTATGCGCTGATCGGCCGGCGGGACGACGCGCGTCGCCTGGTCGCGGACCTCGAGCGGGAGGCGGAACAGGGAGGAGCTGCATCGCCGGTTGCCGTCGCGTATGTCGGATTGGGAGACTCGATCCGCGCGCTGGACTGGCTCGAGCGGGCGGCCGAGGAGCGTGATCCGTACCTGCTCCAGATGTCGCTCACGCCGAGCTGGTTCGATCCCATTCGCGCGCATGGTCGATTCGCCGCAGTCGCGCGGACGCTGGGGCTGGACCCGGCGATGATGTCGCGCAAATCTGGCAGCCAATCGTAGGCGTCGTTGCCCTCGCACCGGAGGTGGACATGAGCGCGACCGCGATCGGTGTCGCCGGCGTCCGGATTCGGGCTTAGCGTCGCGCGGCCGTCTCGCCCGGCTGCACGCGATAGGACCGCACCTGCTCCACGTCCAGATCGTCGCGCACCCGGCCGACGATTACCTCATCGCGCGCGGCGAGCAGGTGGAATCCGGGCGGCATCTCGACCGTCGCCAGCATCCGTCCGTCTCGAGCGAACACGGTCCACATCGGCGGATCCTCGGAATGCGGATGCATCCAGTG
>CAYLPM010000258.1:0-4844 GCA_964385525.1 uncultured Gemmatimonadaceae bacterium | reverse complement strand
CGCCGAGTGGGGGGGGGAAGCAGGTACGTGGTTGCCGATGAATCGGTGCCGTGCGCGAACACGGAAAAAAGACTCCCGGGATCTTCCCGGGAGGCTGGAACGTCGCCTGTGTGCTCTGCTACTCAGCCAAGGGCACGCGCGCGTCTCCAGCTCCCGGAGTCGGTCCAGAAGCCGCCAAAAAAGTAGAAGACGTGGGCGTCGGCGCGGTGGCTGATCATGGTCCGGCAAGATAAGCGGTGGTCGCGATCCCGCAAGAGGCTTCACGCGCGACGGTCCGCGACAGTCGCTTCACGATCTCCGACGCGACCTCGAGCGTCGACGCAGCGCGCGCCGACCGGCCATCGTGCCCGACCGCCAGATCGCGCGTGACGACGCCCGCCTCGATCGTCGCACGGATCGCGGCCTCGACCGCGGCTGCCTCCGGCTCGAGCTGGAGCGAGTGACGCAACAGCAGCGCGACGCTCGCGATCGTCCCGATGGGATTCGCCGTCCCGGTGCCGGCGATGTCGGGCGCCGAACCGTGAATCGGCTCGTACAGCCCTCCCCGCAGCCCGCCTCCAGGCCGGGCGTCGCCGAGCGAGGCCGAGGGCAGCACGCCGATCGACCCGGCGAGCACGGCGGCTTCGTCGGTGAGGATGTCACCGAACATGTTCTCGGTCACGATCACGTCGAAGTCGGCCGGACGCTGGATCAGTCGCATTGCGCACGAATCGACGAGCGCGTGTTCGAGACGCACGTCCGAATACTCCTCGGTGATCACGCGCGTCGTCGTGCGCCGCCAGAGTCGCGAAGTCTCGAGCACGTTCGCCTTGTCCACCGACGTCACCCGCCCTCGCCGCGCGCGCGCGAGATCGCCCGCCACCCGCACGATGCGCTCGATCTCGCGGGTCGTGTACTCGCAGACGTCGGTCGCGCGCTCCCCGTCGCCGTCCGGCACCAGCGACTTTGCGCCGAAATAGATCCCACCCGTGAGCTCGCGCACGACCATCAGATCGACGCCATCCAGCAGCTCGGGCCTGAGCGGCGAGGCGGCCACGAGAGATGGGTGGGGACGAACCGGCCGCAGGTTCGCGAACAGCCCGAGTGCCCGCCGGATCTCGAGCAGGCCCTGTTCGGGGCGGACGTTCGCGTCGGGCGCGTCCCACTTGGGGCCACCGACGGCGCCGAGCAGAATCGCGTCGGCGCGCCGACACGCCGCGAGCGTCGCCTCCGGCAGCGGGGTGCCGCCCGCATCGATGGCCGCACCGCCGATGAGACGTTCCTCGACGTCGAACAGATGACCGAAGCGATCGGCCACCGCGTCCATCACGAGGCGGCCGGCGGCGACCACTTCGGGACCGATGCCATCACCCGGAAGGAGAACGATCCTCACGCGGAGTCCGCCTTCAGCTCGACGACCGGTGACCCCGTGAACACCCGCGGCGCATGTCGCGCCTCGAAGGCCGCGATCTCCGGTACGGCGCCGAGCAGGAACTCCATCTCGTCGATCCCCTCGAGGAGGCAGTGCCTCGCGAATGGTGGAATGGGGAAACTCTCGCGGGAACCGTCCGGCAGTGTGAGCGTCTGGGACGCGAGATCGACCGTGAGGGTCGCCTCGACCGCGTGGGCAGCCGGCTCCATCAGCGCGCGCGCGACGTCCGGCTCGACTTCGATCGGCAGCAGGCCGTTGCCGAGCGCGTTGCCGCGAAAGATGTCGGCGAACGAGGTGCTCACCACCGCGCGGATCCCCGCGCCGAGCAGCGCCCACACGGCATGCTCGCGCGACGAGCCGCACCCGAAGTTGCGTCCCGCGACGAGAATGCCCGCCCCTCGCGCGTCCGGACGCTCCAGTGCGAAGTCGGTGTCCGGCGATCCGTCGGCGCGATACCGCCAGTCGTGGAACGCGTGCGGCCCGAGCCCGGACCGGTCGGTGGTCGTGAGAAATCGCGCGGGGATGATCTGATCGGTGTCGATGTCGTCGGCCGGTATGACGATCCACCGCGACGTGAATGGAGTGAACGGATCCCTCGCCATCAACGCGCATCCTCGGTGATCAGCGTGCGCGGATCGGTGATCCGCCCGGTGACGGCCGCGGCCGCAGCGGTGAGCGGACTCGCGAGCAGCGTGCGTCCGCCGGCCCCCTGCCGCCCCTCGAAGTTGCGGTTGCTGGTGGAGACGGCCAGCTCGCCGGGCCGGAGCTGGTCGCCGTTCATCGCGATGCACATCGAGCATCCCGATTCGCGCCACTCGGCGCCGGCGTCGCGGAAGATGCGATCCAGCCCTTCGGCCTCCGCCGCCCGCTTCACCTGCTGTGAGCCGGGAACGACGAGCATCCGGACGCCCTCGGCGACGCGACGACCGCCGACGACGCGGGCAGCCGCCCGCAGGTCGGAGATCCGGGAGTTTGTGCAGCTCCCGATGAAGACGACGTTCACGGGGGTGCCGATGATCGGCGTCCCGGGCGCCAGTCCCATGTACGCGAGCGCGCGCGAGGCGCTTCGGCGATCATCCGCGCCGGCGAGCCGCGCCGGGTCCGGAATGCGCTCGGTGATCCGCTGCCCCATGCCGGGATTCGTGCCCCACGTGATCATCGGCTCGAGCTCGCGGGCATCGAGCGCGACCGTCGTGTCGAACGTCGCCTCCGGATCGGTGCGAAGCGCGCGCCACGCGCTCACCGCCTGATCCCATGCGCGCGCGCGCGGGGCGTGCGGGCGGCCGCGGAGATACTCGAGCGTGGTCATGTCCGGCGCGATCATTCCGGCCCGCGCGCCCGCCTCGATCGACATGTTGCAGATCGTCATCCGCTCCTCCATCGAGAGCGCGGCGATAGCGGGGCCGCGATACTCGATGACGTGGCCGGTCGCGCCGCCCACGCCGATCCTGGCGATCGCGGCGAGGATGATGTCCTTCGCGCTCACGCCGGGGCGGAGGGACCCCGCAATGTGCATCTCCATCGTTTTCGGCCGCGTCATCAGCACGCACTGCGTCGCCAGCACGTGCGCGACCTGCGACGTACCAATGCCGAAGGCCAGCGCGCCGAAGGCGCCGTGCGTGCTCGTGTGGCTGTCGCCGCAGACGATCGTCATCCCGGGCTGAGTGAGCCCCAGTTCGGGGCCGATGACGTGGACGATGCCCTGACGGTCGTCACCGAGCGCGAGCAGCGGGACGCCGGTCTCTGCGCAGTTCATGGCCAGCTGCTCGAGCTGCGCCCGCGCCCTTCCGTCGAGAACGGAGATCTCCGCGAGCCGCCGCGGCGCGCCGGCGCGCGGCGTCGTCGGCGAGGCATGATCCATCGTCGCGATCGTCGACTCCGGCCGCCGGACGTCGAGACCGCGTACGCGCAACTCGGTGAACGCCTGCGCGGACGTGACTTCGTGCACGAGATGCAGATCGACGTACAGGACGGCGGGCGTGGCGGCGGTCTGCGGGCGGACGATGTGCGCGTCCCACACCTTGTCGAACAACGTCCGCGGACTCCCGTTGCGCGAGGCGGGCCCATCGTTCATGCGGGCGTCTCCTCGAGCGCGTGCGAGACCAGTCGTGCGAGATCGCGGTCGTCGATGCACTTGCGGCGGTCGGCCAACTCCTTGAAGCGGGCGAACACGGCGCGCAGCGCCTCCGTGTCGAGCGCGTACCCGAGCTCGGCGAGACGCTCCTTGAGGGCACGGCGACCCGAGTGCTTGCCGAGCACGAGGCGCGTGCCCTCGGCGCCGACGGATTCGGGCGTCATGATCTCGTACGTCAGCCGGTGCTTCAGCATCCCGTCCTGGTGAATGCCCGCCTCGTGCGCGAAGGCGTTGGTGCCGACGATCGCCTTGTTGCAGGGCACCGGCACGCCCGTGCAGGCGGCGACCACCCGCGAGGCGCGCGACAGCTCGCGCGTGTCGAGCGTCGTGCGCGCGCCGAAGACCGACGTCCGCGTGTGCAGCGCCATGACGACCTCTTCGAGCGAGGCGTTGCCGGCGCGCTCCCCGATCCCGTTCACGGTGCACTCGACCTGCCGGGCCCCGGCGCGGACGCCGGCCAGCGAGTTGGCGACGGCGAGCCCGAGATCATCGTGGCAGTGGGTGGAGACGACGACGCCGGGCGTCGCTGCGGCGAGCGTCATCACGCGCTCGATGAGCGCCCGGTACTCGTCAGGCGTCGCGTAGCCCACCGTGTCGGGAATGTTGACCGTCGTCGCGCCGGCCTCGATGGCGGCGGCGACGACGTCGCCGACGAACCCGGGATCGGAGCGCGTCGCGTCCTCGGGCGAGAACTCCACGTCGTCGGCGAGCGTGCGGGCGTACGAGACGGCCTCGGGGACGCGGCGCAGGACCTCCGCCCGGGTGAGCCGGAGCTTGTGCTCGAGATGGAGGTCCGACGTCGCCAGAAAGGTGTGTATTCGCCGCCGCGCGGCGGGAGCGATTGCTCGCGCGCAGGTCTCGATGTCCGCGCCGTCGGCGCGCGCCAGGCCGCAGATGATGGGCCCGTCCGCGGTGCCGACCGATTCGGCGATCGCCGACACGGCCTCGACCTCGCCCGGGGACGCGGCGGGAAAGCCCCCCTCGATGATGTCGACGCCGAGCCGGGCGAGCTGCCGCGCGACCTCGAGCTTCTGGCCGAGCGTCATCGAGCACCCGGGGGCCTGCTCGCCATCACGAAGCGTCGTATCGAAAATGCGAACGTGATCGGGCGTTGGCTCGCTCATGGCTCGCCGTCCGCCTGTGGAATCGCGGTGCCGTCGGTGGGACCCTGACCGACGTCGTGTCGCTGGCGCGCGTGGGGATACGCATCGCGGAAGGCGGGCGGACGGTCGGCGCGTGCGCGGTGGGAATCGTCGTCGGACTCTGATCGATGCTGCGGTGTGGACATGTCTGCGCTCG
>CAYLPM010000257.1:0-10185 GCA_964385525.1 uncultured Gemmatimonadaceae bacterium | reverse complement strand
CGCGACCGTGTAGGCGAGCACACCGTACAACCCCACCGCCGCCAGCAGCGTCGCCAGCAGCGCGAACGCCGCCGAGAGCGTGCTGATCATGCGATCCAGGAAGACGTTGTCGCGCACCTGCTGCGCCATCGTCTTGAGCTCTTCCACGGGTAGGTTCGGATCGAGCGAGGCGATCACCGTTGGCACCGTCCGCAGGATCTGCTCGGGTGGCAGCGCCGTGCGGATGTAGAAATTGAGCGAGCCGACGGTCTGATCCTGCCGGTACGGCCGGAAGAACAGCGGCGGGATCTCCTGCTTCACCTCGCTGTACTTCGCGTCCTGCACGAGGCCGATGATCTCCGTGTCCAGCTCGTCGTTCCCTCCGGACGACATGCGCTTGCCGACGGCCTCGCGACCGAGGTCGAACTTCTTCGCGAACGCTTCGTTGACGACGACCACGTTCGGCGACTCGCCTGCATCCGACGGCGTGAACTCGCGGCCCGCCAGCAGGGGCATGCCGACCGTGCCGAAGTAGCCGGGCCCCACCTGGTTGAACCGCGCATTGGCGTCCGTGTCCGGCCCCCGCTCGAATCCCTCCACGTTCACGTCGCTCCCCCAGTTGCTCCCCCCGAGCAGCGGCACTCGCGCGGCGGTCACGCCGGTGACGCCCGGAATCGCCGCGAGCTCCTCCTCCACTCGGAGGAACAGCGCCATGGTGCGCGTACTGTCGTAGCCGTTGAGCTGCGGCGAGATGGCGAAGGTGAGGAGGTTCTCCACCTGGATGCCGAGGTCCACGCGGCTCACGTTTGCGAGGCTCCGGATGAACAGCCCGGCGGAGATGAGCAGGGCCATGGAGAGCGCGATCTGCACCGTCACGAGCGACGTGCGGAATCGCGCGGCGGCGCGGGCGCCCGACGGCTGGCCGGTGTTCGCGCGGATCGTCGTGATGAGGTCTGGGCGCGTGCTGTGCAGCGCCGGGAAGATGCCGAACAGCAGTCCCGTGCCAATCGCCAGTGCACCGGCGAACAGCAGCATCGTGCCATCGACATCCCGGGGGATCGTCGCCGCGGGATCGGGCGGCAGGCTCGAGGCGATGCCGACGAGCGTCCACTTGGCGACGACCAGGCTGGCGATTCCTCCCATCGCCGCCAACAGCACCGACTCGGTCATGAGCTGGGTCACGATCTGGCGGCGGCTCGCGCCGAGCGAGAGCCGCACGGCCATCTCCACGGAGCGGTTAGCGCCGCGCGCGAGCAGGAGATTGGCGATGTTCGCGCAGGCAATGAGCAGCACGACGCCGGTGATGGCGAACAGGAGGAGCAGGGGCGTGCGCGCTTGCTCGTGCACCGAGCTCTGCCCCTTTGCTCCGGGTTCGAGCGCGATCTCCTTCGCGCGGAACCGCTCCATCGTCTGCTCGCTCATCCCCGTCTGCAGCGGGGCCTCGACGTCGTTCACGATCGGACGGTAGACGCCATTGATCGCGAGGCGCGCCTGCTCGATCGTCGTGCCGGGCTTCAGACGGCCGAAGACGTACGCCCAGTAGCTGCGTCGGTTCTCGAACTGGGTGAATCCCGGCTCCATCTGAGCGCGCATCGTGATCGGCGCGAACACGGACGGCCGTGCGCCGAGCGTCGTCCCGTCGAACCCGCGTGGGGCGACGCCGACGATCGTCATCGGATGACCGTTGACGATGATCGTCTGGTCGAGCACGTCCGGGCTCGAGCCGAGCCGCGTGCGCCAGTAGCTGTGACTGAGGACGGCGACGAAATGCCCGCCGATGGTCTGATCATCGTTCGGCGTGAGCAGGCGTCCGAGCGCCGGCTGGAGCCCGAGCAGCGGGAAGTAGGACCCCGACACGATCATGCCTTCGCCGCTCAACGTCTGACCGTCGTAGGCCAGGTTCGCGCCGAAGATCCTGTGTGCGGCAAGCCCCGAGAACGGCGTCTCGGCGCGCTCCAGGTCGCGGAACATCGCGTAGCTGAAGACGACGTCGCAGTCGCCCGCCTGGTTGCACGACTGCGAGCCCGGCTTCGGTCCGGGCGCGGACAGGTTGACCAGGCGCTCCGGCTCGTGCACCGGAAGCGGGCGCAGGAGCATCTGGTTGAACAGCGAGAAGATCGCCGCGTTCGCACCGATGCCGAGGGCGAGCGAGAGGACCGCGACCGCGGTCACGAACGGCGTCTTGAACAGCCTGCGAAAGGCGAACTTCACGTTGCCCACGGGAGCCTCCTGGGGGTGGCCTGAGCGCGACCCGCGCGTCGGACACTTGGACAGGTGAGGCGGGTCCAGGGTTTGGTCCCCTGGCCCGCCGGGTCCGGCTCAACCCTTACGGAACGTCGGCCATGTCCGTTTCCGAGGCCGGAAGGCTCACGTCGGATCGATCGGCCGCATCACCACCCGCCCGCCATGCCGCAGATGCGGGATGGTGCCGGCGATCGCCTCTGCCTCCTCGGCGCTCCGCGCTCCGATGATGAAGAACCCGACGATCGGCCCTGGATTCTCACCGGCATCACTCGCGCCCGATCCGGAATCAGTGACGGCCCCCGCCAGAGCCCCGGCCGTCAGCTCGGTCGACTGCGCGCCGAGCTTCTCCCCTGTCACGAACCGGCCCCGGGCAGCCAGGTCGCGCGCCCAGTCAGCGTATTCCGCCACCAGCGCCGCCTCCTCGTCCGCGCTCGAACCGGCCGGGCCTCCGTACAGCAGCAGCGCGAATCGCGGAGGTTCGTCCTCGGGCGGGCCGCCGCTGCTGGCTCCGGCCCGGGCCCGCTCCGCGAGACCTCCCGCGAGAAACAGGGCGGCCGCGGTCGCGAGCATGCCGATCGCCCGCCACCCCCGGCGCTGCGCGTTCGGCGCGGCGGGCGTCTCGAGCAAGCCGCGCGCGGCGAGCGAGGCGACCACCCGCTCCTCGAGTCCGGCGGGCGGATGCAGCCGGGGGAGCCGGGGGCCGAGCGCCCCCCGTCCCGGCGTTTCGGTGGATTCGTGCGAGGCCGGGCCGTGGTCGCGCGAGTCGCGGTCGTTCGGGCTCACGGGTTCTCCTGATCGTCGATCGAGAGCGCGCGCCGCAGGCGCCGGCGCGCGCGAGAGAGCTGGCTCTTCGAGGTGCCCGGATCGATGCCGAGCATCGTCCCGATGTCCTCGTGCGTGAATCCCTCGATGTCGTGCAGCACGAGAATCCTCCGGTAGCCGGGTGGCAATTCCGCGATCGCGGCGTCGAGGTCGATCGGATCCACTCCGTGCGGCAGCTCGACCGGCGCCGCGCTCGAGAGCAGCTCATCGTCGAGCGCGACTGTCGGCGTGCGATGTCGCTCGAGCTCGCGCAGGCGGTTGAGCAGGATTCCGGTGAGCCAGGTCCGCAGACTCGACCGCCACTCGAAGCGCGGCATCGCTTCCACCGCCCGGATCCACGCATCGTGCACGGCATCTTCCGCATCGGCGGCGTTGCCGCCGAGGCGCATCGCCATCGCGTAGAGCGCCGCCGTGTGCCGGCCGTACAGTATGCTGAACGCCTTGGCATCGCGGCGCGACATCAGCCGCTCGGCGAGGGCGCGGTCGGATGAGGCCTCCCCCTCCCCCTCTTCCCTTCCGTGGGCGGCGACTGGCGAACTCCGGCTGGCGGTGGTGCTCACCTGTCGGGTGGTCTCGTTGCGACGGCTGGCGCGGACACGAACTCGGGCATCACGATCACGAGGCTCGCACGCGGAGTCCCTTCATCGAATACCGAACCGACGCTCATGTCGGGCGTGGCCGGGAGCCCCAGCTCGGCATTGGTCATGTACGGGTAGTACATCATGAGATGCGGACGCCAGGGGCCGACGAGGCGCCCGTCGTCATCGTAGAGCACCTGCGACGCGGACATCATGTACGTCAGGGCGGGCCGCCGCGGAAGACGAAAACGTCCGCTCGCGAGCCCGTCCGCGATCTCGCGATCGATCTCGGCCTCGCTCGCGCCACGATGACTCAGCTCGGTGCGGCGCACGAACATGGGGAGAATCGATGCCGCACCCTCCGCGTCGTAGCAATGCGGCTCGATGCTCAGCGACCAGCTGCGGTCCACCAGGCACGTCACGCCGCTCGACCCCGGCTCGGCCACCACGAAGCCGCTGTCCGTGAGCACGAGCACGCGCGCGTGCGCCGAGACGCCGGCCGGAGCCGCGCTCCGGGCGAGCGTGATCTCGACATCGCGGGGGAGGATCTCGCGCGGACCGATCCGGGTGGCGGCGGGCGATCCGGTCGTCGCCGTCTGCGCCGGCATGGGGGCGGCGATGAGGAGCGCGATGGGGACCACGGCGAGGCTGGCAGCGCGACGGTATCGATCGAGGTGCATGGTATCCCTCCGGAACCGGTGTGGTGTCGGAGGTGAGTGATCCAGGGCCCTCGGAGGGTTGCATGACACCCCGGATCCCGCGCAAACTCCGACGCGGAATGCCGACTCATCGCATCCGTCTCGCGGTCCCCGAAGACGGGGGAATGCTCGCCCGCATCTACCGGCCGGCGGTCGTCGACCACGCGACGTCATTCGAGATCGATCCGCCCGGGGCGGAGGAGATGGGCCGCCGCGTCACGGCCCTGACGACGCGTCTCCCGTGGCTCGTTGCGGAGCGTGCTGATGACATCACCGGCTTTGCATACGCGGGCCCGCATCGCGAGCGCGCGGCGTACCAGTGGTGCGTCGAGGTGTCGGCCTACGTTGCGCCCGGCGTGCAGCGATCTGGCGTCGGACGCGCGCTGTATACGGCGTTGTTCGGCGTGCTCGTGCGCCAGGGGTACCGCAACGCATACGCCGCCATTACGCGCCCGAACGATGCGAGCGAGCGGTTCCACGAGCGTCTGGGATTCACGTTCGTGGGCGTCTACCGCGCCATCGGCTACAAGCTCGGCCGCTGGCACGACGTGGCGTGGTACGAGCGGGCACTGGCCCCGCGCGAGGCGGATCCGCCTTCACCGCGTTCGCTTCGAGATCTTCTGCCTGGCGATGTCGAAGCCGCGCTGAAGCCCACCGGACGCGGCTGACGCCATCATGTCGCCGCCACGCTCGTCCGCTTCACGGAGCCCCACTGCCGGTGAGCAGCGCCGATTCGGGGCGCCTCGTGTTGCCCGGGGCGTCGCTTCGCTGTAACGTCCCCGGACCCCTCACGGTCGAGGCGCTGCCCGCCTGGGCGACCCACTCGCCGTCTTCGAACCCTCATCCTCCGGGGTTGCATTCGATGTCGTACGCCCGTCGCTCGGCACTGACTCTCACGGCCGCGGTATTCGTCGCCGGCGCTCCGTTCGCGACCGCCTGTGCTCAGGACAATCCCTACCGCGTGGCCTCCGAGGCCTGGGGCCAGCTCCCTGACGGCCGGGCGTGGGGCGCGCTCAGCGCGGTCTACCCGAGCCCCGATGGACGGACGATTTGGATCGCCGATCGCTGCGGCCAGAACTCGTGCATTGGCAACACTGACCTGCCGGTGATCCTCCAGTTCGACTTGAACGGCCGACTGCTCCGCAGCTTCGGCGCGGGGATGTTCGCGTGGCCGCACGGCATGCACGTCGATCGTGAGGGCAACGTGTGGGTGACGGACGCGACCGGCATCGGCGGCGGGCAGGCACCCGCGAACCAGGGACACGTCATCCACAAGTTCAGTCCGACGGGCGAGCTCCTGATGACGCTGGGCAAGCCCGGCGTCGCGGGCGACGGTACCGACGTGTTCAATCAGCCCTCCGATGTGCTGGTCGCACCGAACGGCGACATCTTCGTCGTCGACGGCCACGGCACCGGTGGCAACAATCGGGTCATGAAGTTCTCGCGTGAGGGCCGCTTCATCAAACAGTGGGGCACGACCGGCGAGGCCGATGGCCAGTTCCGTGATCCGCATGCGCTCGCGATGGATTCACAGGGGCGGCTCTTCGTCGGTGACCGCGGCAACAGTCGTGTCCAGATCTTCGATCAGGAGGGCAACCACATCGCCACGTGGAAGCAGTTCGGGCGGCCGAGTGGATTGTTCATCGATCGGAACGACGTGCTGTACGCGACGGATTCGGAGTCGAACGCGCGCCGGAATCCGGGCGTGAAGCGGGGGATCTACATCGGCAGCGCGCGTGATGGTCGCCTCACCGCGTTCATCCCCGATCCCGAGCCGAATCCCGATGGCTCGGCCACCAGCGGCGCCGAAGGCGTGGCGGTCGACGCCGATGGGAACATTTACGGGGCGGAGGTCGGGCCTCGGACGCTCAGGAAGTACGTCAAGCGATGATCGAGGGTCCGGCCCTTCGCTGGGCAGGACTGTGGAGCTTCAGAAGTCAGCGTTGAGCGAGAGTTCAGCGGGCGCCGCAGGCGCCCGCGTTTCGTTCCTATCGCACTCCCGGCAGAATGTACGGCGCCGCGAGGAAGACCGCGCCCGTGAGCAGCACGATCATCACGATGTTGAGCCACAGCCCGGCGCGCACCATTTGCGGGATGCTCACTTCGCCGCTCGCGTAGACGAGCGCGTTGGGCGGAGTCGCGACCGGCAGCATGAATGCGCAGCTCGCGGCGATCGCCGCCGGCACGGCGAACAGCGCCGGATCGGCGCCGAGCGCTGCCGCCGTCGAGGCCACCACCGGGAGGAAGGTCGCCGCCGTGGCCGTGTTGCTCGTCAGTTCGGTGAGAAAGATGATCACGGTCACGATCAAGGCCGCGACGACGATCAAGGGGAGCGCGTCGAGCGCGGTCATGCGGCCGCCGATCCACTCCGCGAGCCCGGTGCCCTGAATCGCGGCGGCGAGCGCGAGACCCCCGCCGTAGAGGATCAGCACCGCCCACGGGAGGCGCTCCGCCTGCTTCCAGTCGAGCAGGAACTCCCCGCGTCGCCAGTTCTGCGGCGTGAGAAACAGCGCCAACGCGCCAGCGATCGCGATTCCGGTGTCGGAGAGTCCCGGCACCACCCGGCCGAGCAGAGGCTGAAATACCCATGAGAGCGCGACGACGGCGGTGATCACGGCCACGCGGCGCTCGGCGACCGACATCGGGCCGAGCGATGCCTTCTCCCGCTGGATCATCGCGGCGCCGCCGGCGATCTCGTCGCGCTGTACGGGATAGACGAACCGCGTCAGCACGATCCAGGCGGCCGGGAGCGACACCACCACGATCGGCACGCCGAAGATCATCCACTCCGCGAACCCGATGCGGATGTCGTACACCTCGAGCATGAACCCGGCGAGCAGGGCGTTGGGTGGCGTCCCGATCAGCGTCGCGACGCCGCCGATGCTCGCGGCGTACGCGACGCCGAGCAGCAGCGCGACGGGGAGATTCGGGTCTCGCGCGCCGGACTCCCCGGCCTCGCGCTGCACGAGATGCACGAGCGACATGGCGACCGGCAGCATCATGACCGTCGTCGCCGTATTGCTGACCCACATGCTGAGAAGCGCCGTCGCGAGCATGAAGCCGCCGACCAGGTTCGCCGGGCGCGATCCCACCACGCCGATCACCGAGAGGGCGATGCGCCGGTGCAGTCCGCACTTCTCGAACGCCAGCGCGATCATGAACCCGCCCATGAACAGGTAGATGACCGGATTGCCGTAGGGCGCGGCCGTGTCGCCGATCGACATGATGCCGAGCGGCGGAAAGAGCACGAGCGGGAGCAGCGCCGTCGCGGGGATGGGAACCCCTTCCGTCACCCACCAGATCGCCATCAGCGATCCGACCGCCGCCGCGCGCCAAGCCTCGGGCGAGAGGTCGCTCGGTGCGGGAAGCAGGAGCATCGCGAGAAAGACGATCGGCCCGAGGAAAATGCCGATGCGCTCGCGCGTGATGCCCGGAGCGGATGGAGTGTTCGATGACACGGGCGATGGCGCCGAGCGGGACTGAAGGGCAGGAACAGTACAGCATCACCGACACCCTGCAACAGACCCTCGACCGAGTCGTGTTGCTGCGGTCATCGTCATCCGAGCGATGCCGGCACGAGCCCGCTCTCCTCTGTCGCGAGCCCCGTTCGCCGCCGCCGCCGTCCGCCGACATCCTACTCCGCCCTGAGCGCCACCGTCGGATCGATCAACGTCGCGCGCCGCGCCGGGAGGTAACTAGCCAGTACCGCGATTCCCACCAGCACAACCACCACCGCTCCGTATGTCGCCGGATCGGTCGGGGTGATGCCGTGCAGAAGACTCGCCATTACGCGAGTGAGCACGAGGGAGCCCGCGAGCCCGATCGCCAGCCCGCCGGCGACGAGCACGAGCCCCTGCCGCACCACGCCACGGCGCATGGTGCCCGGCGTCGCGCCGAGCGCGATCCGGATCCCGAGCTCGCGCGTCCGCTGCGTCACGACGAACGAGAGGACGCCGAAGACGCCGAGTGCCGCCATCACGAGCGCCACGGTGGCGAAGGTGCCGAGCAGCGTCGTCGACCATCGCGCCGGCGCGACCGCGGTCTCGAGAACCGTCTCGAGGGTCCGCACGTTGCGCACGGGGAGGCTCGGATCCAGTTCGTGAATCACCGACCGCGCCGCCGCGGCGGCACTCGACGGTGGTCCCTCGGTGCGGATCACGTACGACGTGAACCGCCACCAGGGCATGACCGCCAGGGGAACGTAGACCGTCGGCAACGGGTCGCTGCCGAGTCCCGCGTCACGCGTGTCGCCCACCACGCCGACGATCGTGCCGCGCTGGAAGAGCCGGTTGTCGGGCGCACCGAGGTAGATCTCCTTCCCCACCGGCTCCTCGCCGGCGTAGTGCCGGCGCGCGAGGGCTTCGTTGATGACGACCCCGGGACGCTCCAGCCGGTCGTCCGCTGTCAGCAGACGCCCTCGCGTCAGCGGGACCCCGATCGTCTCGAAGAACTCGGGTGACACCACGCGGTACGCCTCGGCGTCGGGCTTCTCGTTCGGTGGCAGCGGTCGATCGATCCGGTTGAACCACGCCCCGACCCCGCGGCCGGTGAGCGGGAACTGGCTGACGATCGCCGCCGACCGCACGCCCGGAATCGCGCGAATGCGGTCGAGGCTCATTGGGAAGAACCCGAGGCTCTGATCGCGCAGCGAGACATCGAAGATCAGCACCTGCTCGGCGGTGAAGCCGGGATCCACGCGCTGGAGCGCGGCGAAGCTGCGCAGGAGCAGCCCCGCGCCAGTGAGCAGCACCATCGCCATCGCGACCTGGGCGACGACGAGCGTGTTGCGGGCCCACTGTCGGCCGCTGTTCCCGCGGGACCCGGCGCGCAGCGAGTCTCCCGATTCGACGCGTGTGAGGTGCCACGCCGGAAAGCTGCCGAAGAGCAGCCCGGCTGCGATCGAGATGCCGAGCGTGAAGAGCAGCACGCGGTGGTCGAGCGCGATGGACTCCACGCGCGGCAGGTTGGTCGTGGACTGTGCCGCGAGGAGGAGCGCGAGAAACCAGCGGCCGACGAGCACGCCCGCGGCGCCGCCGGCGAGCGCCAGCATCAAGCTCTCGGTCAGGAGCTGGCGAACGACGCGCGTGCGCCCGGCGCCGAGCGCGCGCCGCACCGCGATCTCTCGCCGCCGCACGGAGGCGCGCGCGAGGAGCAGGTTGCCGAGGTTCGCACACGTGATCAGCAGGACGAACACGACGGCGCCCATCGTCACGAGCAGCCGGGTGCGCACGCCGCCCACGATCGTGTCCTGGAAGGGACGCGCGACCAGGCGGAGATCGCTGTTGTACAGCGGCCAGTCGCGTCGCAGCGCACCGGCCACCGCCGCGAGCTCCTCGCGCGCATCGGCGAGCGTCATCTCCGGCGCCAGACGGCCGATCACCCGGATGAAGTACTGGTCGCGGTTCGCGCGTGCTTCGGCATCGAAGCGGGCGGGGACCCAGTACTCGGTAGCGGCGTCCGGGAAACGGAAGCTCGGCGGCATCACGCCGACGATGGTGCGGGGCGTGCCGTCGAGTGTGACGGCGCGGCCGACGACGTCGGGATCAGTGCCGAAGAGTCGCTGCCAGATTCCGTGGCTCAGTACGATCACCGGTTCGCCGCCCGGCGACTCGTCGGCTTCGACGAGCGTGCGGCCGAGCATCGCGGGCACGCCGAGCACCTCGAACAGGCCGCCGATCGCGCTCGTTCCCTGCAACCGTTCGGGTTCACCGATGCCCGTCAGCGTGACGCTGCTTGTCGAGTATCCCGCGAGCCGCACGGTCCGCGCGCGACCTCTCCAGTCGAAGAAGCTGCCGCTCGAGGTGCTGCTCATGTCCGTCGGCGACCCATTGCGAATCCCTTCCCCGACGGCCACGAGCCGGTCG
>CAYLPM010000256.1:0-11485 GCA_964385525.1 uncultured Gemmatimonadaceae bacterium | reverse complement strand
CTCCGCGCCGGCCGGGTCGTCGCGGAGGACATGAATCTCGAAGTCGATCGTCCGACCGGCGACCAGACCGCCGGAGGGGATCTGCTCGACGACGATCAGCGACCCATCGTCCAGTACGCCGGCCGCGAAGTGACGCCGTTGCGCGCGGGAGGATCGCGAGCGGAGGAATTCGCCGTCTGCCGAGAAGATGGACAACCGTTGAAGCTGGAAATCCCAGGCCAGAAGCGTGTCGCCGGCGCCGGCCCACACGTTCGACAGGTTGCGGAATTCCCCCGGTCCCTCGCCGTCTCGCCCAACCGACCGGATGAAGGTCCCGCGCTCGTCATACAGACGGAGCTCATTGGTTCCGGTATTCGCGATGACGATGCGTCCGTCGGACAGGATGGCCGCCGACTCCACGCGATAGAGCTGGTAGGGAGACTCACCATCGACCGTGCCGATGCCGGCGAGCGGCTCTGGCGAAACGATCCATTGCCGAGCCGGAGATCCCAGGCCTCCGGAGTGCTCGACGATCCGGCTACCGGCGCTGTCTCGCTCCGCGATCTCCTGCTGATCGGACGCGCTTGCTGAGCATGCGAGGGGGCTGACCGTCGCGACCGTGACGATCAGGATCAGCACGGCTGGACGTGGCCTCGTCGGCATGCAGGTCTCCCCGGGCGGAACGCCAGGGCGCCGACAAGCCGCGGCGCCTTCCCGCGAAGATTCACGCGTAGCCCGTCACGTCAATGGGCCACATCGCCCGGCCCGCCCCGCCCGCGGATGAGGACGGGGCCCGCCGTGCTCCCTTAAGCACGACGGGCCCCGCTTCTCATGACCGATCGGCGCGGAAAGCGTCGGTCAGCTGGTCATTCGAGCCTCAGCGGCTCCCGGCGATCCGCGCCGTATGTAGGTCAGTAGACAATGGATCACCTCCTCGGTTGCGCGGTGAAACTTGAGGGCGTGAACGACGCAATATACACGATCGCGCGCTCATGTGTTCCGGGTCCGGAAATCAGGACGATCGTCCTGCCGAGCCCGCTCGGTGAATGCTAAGTTATGGTCGTCCCACTCCTCTCCGATACCGTGATGACACCTCCGGTTTCTCCGAGCGAAACCGCACGCACACTCGGTCTCCTCCGCCTCATCCTCCTTGGCATCCTCGTCGTCGGCCTCGCCGGGACCGGGATCGAGCTCCTGCTGCTCGAGCACACCGAGGAGTGGGTGCAGCTCGTGCCGCTCGTCCTGATCGCGCTCGCGCTGATCGTCGTCGCCTGGCACGTCGTTGACAGACGCGCGAGGAGTGTGCGCGCGCTCCAGGCGACGATGCTCGCGTTCATTGTCGCCGGGATCGTCGGAACGGTCCTGCACATCAAGGGGAACTTCGAGTTCGAGCTGGAGATGTACCCCACCCTCGGCGGGCTCGAGCTCTTCCGCGACGCGATGATGGGCGCGACGCCGGCGCTCTCGCCGGGCGTCATGGTGCAGTTCGGACTCCTCGGGCTACTCTACGCCTTCCGGCATCCCGCGCTCGAACGCTGAGATCAGCCGGCCGGGCAGGCCGCCGCGCAGGGCCGCCGCACAAGCCGCACACGCCGCCGTGCACGCCGCGCACGCCGCCGACGAGGTCCCCCCCCACGTGTCCGTCCGGACACATCCTGCCCCGGAAAGTGGTGTCCGCGCGGACACGACGCACCCCGGCGCCATCTGGCGCCCATTCACCAACGACAATCAGACCAACGACTTCCGCCGCCGCGCGATCCCGCTCGCGGCGCGGGCACCCACTTGCCTTTACAGGAGCCGACGCAACGACAACCAGCGCCGCGAGGCGCACCACCAGAGGAGGAATACCATGCGTCGCGCTCCCAACCACCGCGGTACTGCGAACCGGACCGTTCACGCCGCCATGCTCGTCGCACTCACCGCCGGCTCACTCGCGGCATGCGAGTTCAAGTCACCCGAGGAGATGCAGAGCGTCGATCCCGCGATCGCGCTGGCGAGCGAGCCAGTCCCGGCACCCGTGCCGGCCGCCACCGAGTCCGCCGACGGCGTCGTCGCGGCGCCCGGTTTCGTCGTCCCCGAGAACGTCTCGTACGAGACCGCCGAGTCGGCCTTCATCGACCGTCGGTACGATGAGGCGAAGGCGATGTTCGAGGTCTACTCGAACAACCGGCCGGAGAATCCGTGGGGCCACTACATGTTCGGCCTGTCGTCCTGGAAGAGCGGCGATCACCTGACCGCCGTCGATGCCTTCGAGGAAGCGCTAACCCTCGATCCGAAGCACGTGAAGAGCATGCTGAACCTCGGCCGAGTGCTGCTCGAGCTGGACCGCACCGAGGAAGCGCTCGCGATCATCGACTCCGCGCGCACCCTGGACTCGACGTCCGCCGAGGTGCACCGCCTGCTCGGCCGCTCGTTCAGCCAGCTCGGTCGGACGGACGACGCGATCGAGTCCTACCGCCGCGCGATCGTGCTCGATGAGAGGGATGTGTGGGCGATGAACAACATGGGTCTCGCGCTGATCCGCGCGGGCCGGTACGAGGAAGCGCTGGAGCCGCTCGCCCGCGCGGTCGAGCTGCGCGGTGACGAGCCGATCTTCCGCAACAACCTCGGCGTCGCGCTCGAGCGGACCGGACACTTCACGCTCGCCGCCGAGTCGTATCGCAAGGTCGTGGAGCTGGACAGCACGTACGCTAGGGCGACCGTCAGCCTGACGCGAGTGGAAGGACGTGCGGAGACGTCGGAGACGACGCCGGTCGACCTCACGGCGCTCGCTCGGCGGTTCGAGGAGGAGGTGCGGTTCTGGAAGGGAGTGGAGTCGCCGGTGGTGCCGCCGGTCGAGGGCGTCGAGCCGGTGGAGAGCATTCCGCCCGTCTGTCTGCACTAGTGGAGTGCTTCCCCTCACCGGGTTGGCAAGTCCGCGAACCGCGGAGGTCAACTGACATTGACCGCAGAGGAACGCAGAGAAACGGAGAGGAACGCAGAGGACGGCACACCGAAGGAGCTCCCGACCGCCACGAGCCCGGAATGTTGGATGAACCACCTCGGGACGTCATAGCTACCCGAGGCAGTTTCCAAAGCAGTCGTCCGGGCTCGTCGCGGGCAGGGCTCCGACGGTGTGCCGTGCTCTGCGCTCCTCCGCGCCGACCTCCGCGATCACCCGCGGTTCAATGCAGTTCCACCGGCCATCACCGACCCTGCGCCTGATGCCAGAGCCGCAGGACCTCCGCCTCCCGTTCGGCCGAGATTCCCGCCCGCAGCCGCTCCTGCTCCTCCGTCGACCGCGAGTGATAGTAGTCGAGCGTGTCCTTTGCGGTCACCGCGAGCGGGCGGAAGGTCAGGCCGCTCGCGATCTCTCGCGTGAGGTCGAATCGCGCGAATCCCTCGTAGCCGTCGCGCGCGGGACGCCAGACCGGCATCTCCTGGTACGGACGTACGCGATTGGCGAGCAGGAAGTCCGTGTCCACCCAGGTGAACGTCGCTTCGGACGTGGTCACCGCCTTGATGCCGTAGAGCAGCTCGGCCATCGGGCGCGGCGTCTTCGGGCCGACGCCGTTGAAGATGCCGAGGGTGTGGTTCTCGCCGAGCTTGACGACCCACTCGCCGAGGTCGCGCGCGTCGATGATCTGAATGGGGTCGGTGCCATCGCCCGGCGAGAGGACCTCGCCGCCGCGCTCGATCCGCACGGGCCAGTAGGTGAAGCGGTCGGTGAGATCGCCGGGACCGATGATGAGTCCGGGACGCACGATCGTGAAGCGGTCGCCGAAGAACCGGCGCACCATCGCCTCCGCTTCCGCCTTCGCCAGCCCGTAGGGAAGCGGACGGCCGGGCGTGACGGTCGTGGTTTCCCGCGTGTGCAAGGGCGCATCGATCGTCATCGGCACCCGGCTCGTGTCCGCGTACACCGAGCGCGTCGAGATGAAGAGATAGTGCCCGACGTTGCCGGCGAGCACTCTGCCCGTGCGCTCGACCCAGTCCGGCTGAACGGCCGACGTGTCGACGACGAGGTCCCAGGTGCGTCCCTCGAGCGCGCTGACATCCCCCGTGCGGTCGCCGCGCAGCTTCTCGGCGGTGGGGAAGATCGCGGGATTCGTCCGCCCGCGGTTGAAGAGCGTCACCGTGTGGCCGCCATCGATCGCGTTCTGCACCATGTGCGGCCCGATGAAGCTGGTGCCGCCGAGGAAGAGGATGCGGAGCGCGCGGGGACGCGAACCGCCAGCTGCCACGGAGGGTGCGGCGTGCGCGAGTGCGCGCGTGCCAGGGAGGATGCCGGCGGCGAGCGCGCCCGAGGCGAGCGCGGAAAGGCGGAGGAAGTCGCGGCGGTCGGGGGACATGAAACACTCGGTGAAGAGGAGTCGCGGGTGGCTGATCGGCGGGAACGACGACCAGGCTCACTCGCGCGAGGGCGTGGCACGGACAAAGATCGGAGTTCGGCAGTCACGCGTCAAATCCACCTGACCCTCCGTGCCTGGATCGCGCATCTTTACGCGTCATGATTCCCGATGTCTCTCCGGACCTCCCGTCGCGCCGCTGGCGGCTCATCCTCGCGATGCTCGAGCGTCTGCCACAGGCGGGGCTGAGCCGAGGCCTCGGCCGCCTCGCCGACGTGTCGATTCCGCGGCCGCTCCGCGGCCTCGTGCTCGGCCGCGCCGCGCGCGCGCTCGGCATCGACCTCACCGAGGCCGAGCGGCCGCTCGAGGAGTACACGTCGCTGAACGATCTATTCGTGCGGCGGTTGCGCGACGGCGCTCGCTCATGGCCCAGTGATCCGCGGACGGTCGCGTCGCCCGTCGATGGCATCCTCGGACAGCTCGGGGAGATTCGCGATGGGACGCTCCTGCAGGCGAAGGGCCGCTCGTATCGCGCCGACGACCTGCTCGGCGGCGTCGACGCCGAGCGGTTTCGCGCCGGCACCTTCTGCACGCTCTATCTCAGTCCGCGACACTACCACCGCATCCACTCGCCGTGCGAGGGTGTGCTCACCGATGCGTGGCATCTCCCGGGTGCGCTGCTCCCGGTGAACGAGCCGGCGGTGATGCACGTGGATGGCCTCTTCCCGCGCAACGAGCGACTCGTGTGCGCGATGGATTCGGCGTTTGGCCGCGTGGCCGTCGTCGCCGTCGGCGCCTACAACGTCGGACGGATCTCGACGGCGTTCGATCCCGACTGGAGCGGGCCTCGCGGCGCGAGGTGGGTCACGAACCGGCCTGGTGGCGGCGCCGCGGAGTCACGCCGCTATGCACCGCCGCTCCGCATCGCGCAGGGCGACGAGATCATGGCGTTTCATCTCGGCTCGACCGTCGTACTGCTGACCGAGCGTCGTCTCGAGTTTCGCGAGGGGATCGAGCTGGAGCGGGAGGTCAGACTCGGGGAGCGGCTGGCGGGTTGATCGCTTCCGGCACTTTGAGGCCGTCACTCGACGGACGAGGGTACCGGGATCTCCCGCTGCACTCGGGACGACATCGCCGTCCTAATCCTTGACGACCCGCTTCACCGTCGTCCCGGCCGGAATCGTCGTGCTCACCGTGATCCCGTTGATGATGGCCAGCTCCTCGAGCGGAATCGTGGATGGATACCGCTGATTGAACTCCGCCAGCGTCATTGCGCGGTCCGCCCGGACGATCGCGATCCGCGGTGCCTGAACCGAGAGCAGGGACGGGTCCGTTACCGGTCCGAAGCTGCCAAGCGACTGCCGGAAGACCTGATCGTGCTGCGCGTACACCTGTGCCGGTGAGAAGCCCATCACCTGGTAGATGTTGCCGCCGTGGGAGAGGAAGACGGCGAGTCCCTGGACCGTCCCCTGCTGAGTGCTCGCCTGAAACGTCGCCGCCACCGCGGGCACCGAGTTCACGGTCTGTCGCGACGTCTGCCCGGGCTGAATGCCCTGCTGCGCCAGGAACGCCTGCGCCGCGGCCTCGGGTGACTGCTGCTGCGCTAGCGTCAGCTGGATCGCCGCGTCCTGCTGCGGGCTCGAGCCGATCACGGCGGATTTCGTGTTCCGGACCTGCCAGCCCGACGGAAACGTCATGCGAAAGCGCAACTCGGGATGAATGAACGTGCTCCCCTGGAAGTAGCCCTCGCGCGGATCCTCACCGTACACGAGTCCATCGATGTGCCCGAGATACTCGTCGCGATCGTTGCGCAGGGACGCGTAGGAGCGGTCCGCCTGCTGCAGGCGTGCCGAGATGCGCTCGATCCGCTCCTCTGGATAGGGGTGGCTGGAGAGCCACGCCGGCAGCGGGCTCTGTGCCTCGAGCTGACTCACCCGCGCGAGTGACGCGAAGACTTCCGGCATCTCGCGTACGTCGTACCCCTCCTCGAGGGCGTAGTTGAAGCCGAGATCGTCCGCCTGTCGCTCGGCGTCCCGGCCGTATCGCAGGAAGAGCAGCTGCAGCCCCGTCGACGCGAGATCGCCGTAGTTCTGGAGCTCGGGGACGAGGATCATCCCGATTCCCAGCCCGAGCTGCGCGAGCTGCTGGCGGCTGATCATCTGCACCGAGTGCCTCGCGGTGACGTGCCCGATCTCGTGCCCGAGCACGGAGGCGAGCTGCGCCTCGTTGTCCATCAGGTCGAGCATCCCACGGGTGACGAAGATGAAGCCGCCGGGGAGCGCGAATGCGTTCGGCGTCGGGTCGTCGACCACGCCGAAGGTCCACGGAAGATCCGGCCGCTCGGAGTCGGCGGCGAGGTCCGCCCCGATCTGCTGCACGTAGCGCTGGAGCGCCTCGTCCTGCACGAGCCCGATCGACTGCTGCACATCGACGGCGGCCTGCCGCCCCATCTCGATTTCCTGGCTTTCCGAGATCAGCGCGGGCTCGAGCTGCCCCGTCACCGGATTCCGGGCGCAGGCGGTGGACGTGGCCGTGAACGCAAACGCGAGCACGGCGAGTCGCAGGGGGGCAAGTACATTCGGTCGCATGTCGGGCTCCAATGTGCGTGGTTCGCGCACTCGTCCATTCATGATTCGTGCTCACGCAAGGCGAACCGGACGGCAAGGCCCGGGTTCGTGCACCGCGAAGGGGCTGCCGGATCGGCAATGACTGTCGGGTTCGGTTTCGGCGGCAGCAGGAGATGGGTCCGCCAGCCGATCACTTCGACTCGGGACGACCGTCACCCGCGGGTCGGTCCGTCACCTGGTCGCGCGCACGCGCCTCTCTTCACATCATCGCCCCGACGGCGCAGCGCGGAGCGGGCCTCTCTTCACACCATCGCCCCGACGGCGTAGCATTGAGGGACCCCGACCCGGTCCGCCCGGTGATCTCCGTGTGCGGGCGTGTGCTGCACGGGCCGGTCCCTCGCCCGAACCCGATCATGTCGTTCAGCCTCCGCACGCGCCGCTCGGCGCGACTGCTCCTCGTTCCGGCGGCGTTCCTTGCGTGCGCACCCGCGCGCTCGCCGGCGCCCGCCGCCTCGGCGGGCGTCGCCGAACGCGTTCCCGCCGAGTGGCGTCATTCGTTCGACGCGGCCCCGGCGGTCGGCGCGAACGGCATGGTCGCCACCGACGAGGAGCTCGCGACGCGCGTCGGCGTGGACGTCCTGCGCGCCGGCGGCAACGCGATCGATGCCGCCGTGGCGACGGCGTTCGCGCTCGCGGTGACGCTGCCGTCCGCGGGCAACATCGGGGGCGGCGGGTTCATCGTCGCGCGGATGCCGGACGGCACCACGGCCGCGCTCGACTTCCGCGAGACGGCGCCGGGAGCGGCGACGCGCAACATGTATCTGGGCGAGGACGGTGAGCCGACGGACGCATCGCTCATCGGCCATCTCGCTTCCGGGGTTCCGGGGAGCGTCGCGGGGCTGTGGGAGGCGCATCGTCGATTCGGTACGAAGGCATGGTCGGAGCTGGTGCAGCCCGCGATCCGCCTGGCGCTGGACGGTTTCGAGGTTCGCGAGGGGCTCGCTCGCGGCATCGAGGGGCAGGCCAGGCGGTTCCAGCGCTTCGAGGGGTCGACCGCCCTGTTTCTGCCCGGCGGCGAGCCGATCGCCGCGGGCTCCGTGTGGAAGAACCCCGAGCTCGCCGCGACCCTGACACGCATCGCCGAGCGCGGTCCAGCGGGATTCTACGAGGGCGAGACCGCCGATCTGATCGTCGCCGAGATGCGGCGCGGCGGCGGCTTGATCACGCACGCGGACCTGCTGGCCTATCAGGCGAAGTGGCGCGATCCGGTCGAGTTCAGCTATGGAGGCCATCGCGTGATCTCGATGCCGCCGCCATCCTCGGGCGGGATGACGATCGCGCTGATGGCCGGGATGCTCGAGCCGTACCGGCTCGCCTCACTCGGCTGGCATTCGGTGGACGGCGTGCATCTCACGGGAGAGGCAATGCGGCGCGCCTTCGCCGTGCGCAACCACTACCTCGGCGATCCCGATTTCACGAACTTCCCGCGCGAGATGCTGCTCTCGGACGCGCACGTCGAGCAGCTTCGCTCGTCGATCCGCCTCGATCGCGCGACGCCATCGGCCGAGGTCACGCCGGGGCTCGGCACGGACCGCGAGGGGACGCACACCACGCACTTTTCCGTGGTGGATGGTCGGGGCGGCGCGGTCGCGCTGACGACCACGATCAACACCGGCTACGGCTCGGGCGTCGTGGTGAGCGGCGCGGGATTCCTGCTCAACAACGAGATGGACGACTTCGCCGCGAAGCCCGGCTCGCCGAACGGCTACGGCCTGGTACAGAGCGAGGCGAACGCGATTCAGCCCGGCAAGCGGATGCTCTCCTCGATGACGCCGACGATCGTGCTGGGGAGTGACGGTCGGCCGGTGCTCGTGACCGGCGCGAGCGGCGGGCCGCGGATCATCTCGGCCGTGTGGCAGATCATGTCGAACGTGATCGACTTCGGAATGGATGCCAACGTCGCGGTGAGCGCGCCACGGGTACACCACCAGCACCTGCCGGACGTGCTGAGCCTCGAGTCGAACGGTTTCGCGCCGGACATCCTCGAGGCGCTGCGCGCGCGGGGGCACGAGCTGCGGACCGGTGGGGGCGTTGGCGTGGGGGCATCGATCGCGCGACGCGGCGGTGCCTGGCACGGCATGGCCGATCCGCGCGCGAGCGCCGGGTTCGCGCTCGGGTATTGAGCGGTCACCGTTCCGGACGACTCCGACGGTTCGTCGTCGCCAGCGCGCTGCCGCGCGTGTCGCCGTGGCGCCGGCTCTCGCCGCCGCAGCTGTTCGTCCTCTCGTTTCTCGGCCTGGTCGTGGTCGGCACGATCGGGCTGCGCGTGCTCCCCGGACTCTACACCGGCCCATCCCTCGGATGGGTCGACGCGCTGTTCACGGCGACGAGCGCGGTCTGCGTCACGGGGCTGATCGTCGTGGACACGGCGACGTACTTCACGACGTGGGGGCAGGCGTATCTCCTCCTGCTCATCCAGCTCGGCGGATTGGGGATGATCACCTTCACGACGATGATCATCCTCGCGCTTGGCCGCCGGATCTCGTTGCGCCAGGAATTGATCTCCACGGCGGGTGCCGAGGTGGCGCCCGACGTGCAGATCGAGCACCTCGCGAGGGACGTGCTGCGCTTCACTTTCGCGATCGAGGCCGTCGGGGCGATCGTGCTTTACGCGGCGTGGGCGCCCCGACTCGGGTTCACCGAGGCGCTCTGGCCCGCCGTGTTTCACGCGGTGAGCGCGTTCTGCAACGCGGGCTTCTCGACGTTCACGGACAGCGTGATGGGTTTCCAGCGGTCGCCGGTGACGCTGGGCATGCTCATGTCGCTGATCGTGCTCGGCGGGATCGGGTTCCTGACGATGGAGGAGCTCGCGACCTGGCGCCGGGCGCGCCGGCGCAAGCAGCGGTTCCGGATGTCTCTGCACTCGCGCCTCGCGCTCGCGACGACGGTCGTGCTCATCCTCGGCGGTTGGGCGGCGTTCGCGGCGTTCGAGTGGCGCGGCGTGTTCGCGGACCTGAGCGTGCCCCACCGGCTCGTGAACTCGCTCTTCGTGAGCGTGACGGCGCGGACCGCCGGCTTCAACACCATCGACCATGGCGTGGCGACCGACAGCACCAACTTCCTGACGATCATCCTCATGTTCATCGGCGGCTCGCCGGGATCAACGGCCGGGGGACTCAAGACGACGACCGTGGCGCTGCTCGCGCTCCTCGCCTGGTCGCGCATGCAGGGGCGCGAGATCCCGAACGCGTGGGGCCGCTCGATTCCCGAAGAGACGGTGCAGCGCGCCGTGGGCCTGGCGGTGACAGCCTTCGCGCTCGTGACGGTGAGCATCTTTCTCCTCACCGCGACCGAGCGGCACGAGCAGACGTATCTCTCGCCGGAAGGCGACTTCCTCGCCTACATGTTCGAGGCGGTGAGTGCGTTCAACACCGTGGGGCTCTCGATGGGCACGACGGACGAGCTGTCGGTCTCCGGGCGGTGGATCGCGATCGTGCTCATGTTCCTCGGCCGCGTGGGCCCGCTGACGTTCGCCGCGGCGCTGGCCATGCGGGCGAGGCGGCACGGGACGGACTATCGATATGCGTACGAGGATGTCGGGGTGGGATGACGGCCATGCATGACGTGCGATGCGCGCAGGTGGCATTCCTCCGGACCAGCTAATTCTTTTCATCGGACCCCCATGAAGCGTTTCGTCGTCATCGGACTCGGAAACTTCGGCGCGAGCGTGGCCGAGGCGCTGCACGCACAGAAGCACGATGTGATCGCCATCGACACGGACGAACAGGCCGTCGAGCGGATCGCTCCGCTGGTGGGGCGCGCCGTCGTGGGCGACGGGCGGCAGCTTCGGATCCTCGACAAGCTCGGCGCGAAGAAGGCCGATGGGGGCGTCGTCAGCACCGGTGATGACATCACGGCGAGCATCCTGGCCACGATGGCCCTGCGCGATCTCAAGGTGGCCGAGATCTACGTCAAGGTGATCTCCCGCGACCATGCTCGCGTGATGGAGAAGATCGGCGTGACGGAGACGATCTTCCCCGAGCGGGAGTCGGCGCTGCGGCTCGGCACTCGTATCTCGAGGCGCGGCGTTCTGAACCTGGTGAGACTCGGTCCCGAGTTCAGCGTACAGGAGATGGCCGTCCCCGATCGCTGGATCGGGTGCAACCTCCGCCAGCTCGCCCTCCCCCGCCGCTACCGCATCTCGGTCGTGGCCATCCACGACATGCTCAGCGACGCCATCGCGCCCATCCCCGACCCGGACGCTCCCCTGAAGGAGTCGGACACCCTCATGGTCGCGGGACGGGACGAGGACCTGGCGCGCGTGGCGGCGCTCTGAACTTCAGGCGGCCCGGCCGTGGCGCAGCGGAGGCTGGGGGGCGTAGGCCGTCTCGCCCCCAGCCAGCCGTTCGAGCCGGATCGGATCGAGGACCTGGACCCGAGAGCCGCGCTGGCTGATGACCCCTGAGTCGCGGAGGGAGCGAAGCGCTCGAGAGACCCCTTCGCGCGTCGTTCCCAGCTCGGCGGCCATCTCCTCCTGCGTGCGGGGCAGATGGAAGACGCCTCGTTCGAGATGGGCGCCACTCTCGCGGGCGTGCCGCAGGACGGCCCAGG
>CAYLPM010000255.1:0-7916 GCA_964385525.1 uncultured Gemmatimonadaceae bacterium | reverse complement strand
TGAGCCACGAGTCCAAGCCCGAGTTGCGGGTCCGGTTCATCTGGAGCAACTGATTCAGCCGCGGCTCGCTCGTCGCATCTCGCTCGCGCGGCCGGGCGCGGCCGAATACGCGTCGCAGGCGCTGCACGAGCAGCCAGCCGGTGCCGAACGCGACGCCGGCGGCGGCCAGTGCGAGGAGCAGCAGGAACCCCACAGCGAGCAGGGCCCCGCCGAGCGCGACCGCCACCAGGACGAGCGCGATCGTCGTCGCGCGACCGGGCGCATGCGCGCCGAGGCGCAGGTGCAGGAAGCGATCTCGATCCGGGGGCGGGAGTTCACGCATTGGTCGTACTACCCGCGGAACTCGGCGATGCTCCGTGGGGCGCGCTGAGCAACATCCCGCGAGCAGTGGGCGCGCCGCGCTTCTCGTCGTATATTTCGAGCAGACCGCAGTGCGCGGCGCCCTCGCCGCCAAGCGAACGCGGCCGTAACTGACGTACTGTGCGAGAATTACGCGAACGGAAGACGGTCGTCCTTGGGTCGAACGTCTCCGTTCTCACCCGTGACCAGACTTCGACCGGGGATCGCGATGGAAGCAGTATCCGAACACGTCAAGCCGGCTCGCCGGCGCCCTCGTCAGTCACCCTACTTTCTCAAGCCCGCGCCCGGCGGGGCGATGACGGTTCTTCGCCGACCGATCGGGAATCGCGCGCAGCCCAAAGACTGTGGGACGATGCCGAATCGCGCGGCCGCGATGGCGCTGATCGCGCGCCTGCAGCGTGCGGAGACCGTCGTACACGATCTCTTCCTCGAGGCGACGGATGACGGGATCGAAGCCCTGGAGGCGATTCTCGAGGCGTCCCGCAAGGCCGTGCTGGAACGCGGCGAGAACGGCGGCCGGCGCGACCGGCGCCGGCGCCGGCGCCCGGACGCGCAGCACTGAAGTCGAAGCGGCTCGGAGAGGTTTCTCCGAGCCGATTTTCGTCACCGGGGTCCGAAGGCCGACGAGTCCCCCTCAGCGGCCTTCCGACTCATCCGGCGGTGCGGCATCGATCATCGCGATGCGCCGCGCGTGCCGGCCGTCCGCGAAGGGCGTCTCGAGCCAGACTTCCACGATGCGCAGCGCCTCATCGAGCGCGAGCAGACGCTCGCCGATCGACAGGATGTTGGCGTCGTTGTGCTCGCGCGACAGCCGCGCCGTCTGGACGTTCCAGCACAGCGCGCATCGCACGCCGCGCACGCGGTTCGCGACGATCGCCTCGCCGTTTCCGGATCCGCCGAGCACGATGCCTCGCTCGTGTTCCCCGCGCGCCACGGCCCGCGCGACCGGGCGGACGAACTCGGGATAATCCACCGGTTCGCTCGAGTGCGTGCCGAGATCGGTGACGTCGTGACCCCGCGCACGCAGCCACTCCCCGATCTGCTTCTTGTACCAGTAGCCGGCGTGATCCGAGCCGAGCACGATGCGCACCGGGCCTCCTGAGGATCAGGTGAGGATCGGGACGGGAAACGCCGGAATGCTACAGGGTCGGCGCGGAGAACGCGACTGGCGCGGGCGCGGGACGACTGCGCGGGATGCTGCGCGGGAAGACTGCGGGCGAAGACTGCGGGCGAAGACTGCGCGGGAAGACTGCGCGGGAAGACTGCGCGGGAAGACTGCGCGGGAAGACTGCGCGTGCGATCGTGGACACGCGGGCGTCCACCGGCGAGGACGCTCGCGCGCGGCGACATGCCGATGTCGATGCCGAAGATGCTGCCGGGTCGCGAGTTGGGCCGGCGCGATGCGGCGGTCCCGGTCGTGCCTCGTCGAACCTCGACACCGTCTCGAGGAATCAATGCACAGGAAGATCGGATCGGTCGCGGCGATCGCGACACTCGCGCTGGGGCTTGCCGCGGCACGCGCCGAGGCACAGAGCGCGGGACTCGCTGGTGATGTGACGCCGTACGTCGGCTTCCTTCTCACGGGCAACTTCATCGAAGGGCCGCTGGGCGTGGCGCTGTCGAGCGCCGGCGGCGCCATGTACGGTGTGCAGGCATCGCTGCCGATGGGCGGCGGTCTCTCGCTCTACGGGAACATCGCCCAATCGAAGTCGGATCTCCGGGTCGGGCTGCCGATCATCGGCGGCGTGGACGTCGGCCGCGTGGAGACTCTGCTGTACGACGGCGGCATCCGGGTGACGCTGCCGGAAGCGATCGGCGCGACGCGGAGCGTGACGCCCTTCTTCCAGGCGGGGATCGGCGCGATCCGTCACGACATCTCGGCCGCGGACTACATCGAGCTGACTGCGACGAACTTCGCCTTCAATGCCGGAGTCGGTGCGTACATCACGGTGACGAACGGACTCGGCATCCGGGCGCTGATCTCGGACTACATGGGAAAGTTCGACGCCGAGGAGGCGACGACGTTCGACCTCGGCACACGGACGCGGCACAACTTCGCGTTCGCGGGCGGGATCTCGATCGAGTTCTAGTGGAGGGGTTCTTTCACCGGGATGCCAACCGCGCAGTCACCTGAGATCGACCGCGCTGTCACCTGAGCTTGAGTGCGGAGGTCAACTGATATTGACCGCAGAGGAACGCGGAGAAACGGAGAGGAACGCAGAGGACGGCACACCGGTCGGAGGTCTGCCCGCGACGAGCCCGGACGACTGCTTTGGAAACGACCTCGTGACGCAATGGCTTCCCGAGGTCGTTCATTCGATCAATCCGGGCGGTCGGGAAGAACCTTCGGCGTGCAGTCCTCCGCGATCCTCCGCGCCCACCTCGGCGATCCTCCGCGCTCACCTCAGCGATCCTCCGCGGTTCAATTCGGTTCAATGCAATTCAGCCTGCCATCAACAACCGGCAATCACTCCACTTGGTGACCCGCTGCCGTCGTCGCTCGCGTCACGGCTGCCCTACGACCTCGATTTCGCTCGCGTTGGTCAGGAGGAACACGCGCTGACTCTCGGCGACCGTGCGGGTCCGCTCATCGAGCAGACCGCTCACCGTCGAGAGGCTCGCGGGATCGCGGAGCGAGCCCTCCTCGATGCGGAGCACGCTGCCCTCGACGATTCGCGGCTGCTGCGCCTGCCGACCCGGGACATCGGCGACGCCGGCGCCGGCGTCGTTCAGCACGACGAACAGTCGATTCCCCTCATGGGTGATCCAGAATCCGCGGTCGGAGACGACGTCCGAGACGGTGACTTCCACCGGCGGTGCCCACGCGCGACCGATGTAGGGCGCGGGATCGGCGAGCACGTCGCCGAGGCTCGCGCTGCCGGTGCCGGCGACCGGTGACGTGGACATCGGATCGGCGGGCGCGACGATCGGTGCGACCTCGTCGTCGGTGAAGAGCTCGAGGGCCGCCCAGATCACGAGCATCAGCACGATCAGGCCGACAATCCAGACCCAGACGCTGCCGGTGCTCTTTTGCTGTACTCTGATTTCAGCCATGCGTGTCTCCGCTCGAGGAGGCTGTCAGCCGGTCACGGTGGCATCGCGATCGTTGTCGCGGTGTTCGCGACTCAACCCGACATGTGGTCGTGACCCGCGACCGCGGTGCCGTCAGCGCGCAGTGGCGCAAGCGGAGGACCAGCGCGCGTCGATCGTCACCGGAAACCGCGTTCGGTCTCGCGCACGCGCGGGGGCGTCGGTAGCTTGCGGGACGCGCCCCTGGCGAAAGTGGTAGACGCGGCGGGCTTAAACCCCGCTGGCCGCAAGGCCATGCCGGTTCGAATCCGGCGGGGTGCACTCGGGCTCCGCTTCGTGCGCGAGCCGGCGGGAGGGTCGGGCGGAAGTACAACCACGAGGTGCGCGCGGTCTCCGCGCCGTGACCGAGCCGGGCATGGCGCTCGATCCACCAGCTGGAGCCGGTGATCAGGCCGCCGGCGAACCCTCGAGCCGGGACAAAGACCGGCGGGGCGCCTCACTCGCGGCGCCCCGCCGATCGCGTTTGCAAAGCGGGAAACGGGACTCGAACCCGCGACCCCAACCTTGGCAAGGTTGTGCTCTACCAACTGAGCTATTCCCGCATGCGTCCCCAATATACCAGCGACGGGCGGAACGCGACAAGCGCAACGCGCCGTTCAGGACCGCACGCCGAGTGCGTTGACGGCGTACCACGCGCACCACGCCAGCAGCCCGGAGAGCGACGCGTCGCCGCCGTTCGCCGTGGCCAGGCCGTCGGCATCGACGAGCTCGGCGGCGATGCCCTGATCGAGCGGTGCCCGGCGCAACCACTGGAGGACATCCATGCCGTCGGGGCCGAGCAGTCGCGCGCACTGGAGCGCGAGGTAGCGCGGTTCCGCCCCGAGTCCACGGACGGTGCGCCGGTAGGTGGAGTCGTGTCGCTCGACCGCTTCGTACGCCGGCAGCCAGAGCGCCGACGCGTGCGGATCGTCGTCCATCGCGTGGCTGCCGGCGAGATCCGACGCCGCGGCGAAGGCCGGCTTCCCGTTGCGTTCGATCGTGAAGTGGCGGAGCAGCGCCGCGCGCACGACCTCCGGATCCTCGACCTCACGGGCAGCTTCCTCGTCGAGCGTGCGACGAAAGACGTCCAGGGCGAGGGCGACGACGGCATTGCCGTGCAGCGTGAAGGGGAACGGGACCGGATCGCCGGTGGGGCCGACCTCGGTCGCGTACAGCGGAAGTCGTTTGTCGCGACGCTGGGCGAGATCGTCGGACGCGAGGTAGAGTGTGTCGGCGAGGATCGGTTCGTCCACCACCTCATCGTCGCCGGTCTCACGGATGTAGCGGTCGACGGCGAGCGCGTAGGCGGCCGCGCCCTCGAGCGAGAAGCCGGGCTCGAAGAGCGTGCCGTCGACGTAGTTCACCCCGCGGCCCGGTGCATAGCCGTGCAGCTCGCAGACGCGCAGGAGCAGTTCGCGCGCGAGTGGCGCGTCCGCGAGCTGGACGGCGGGAAGCGTCCACATCAGCGCTTCCCAGTCGCGGAGCGTGACGCCGCGGCCGTGCCAGGGAATCCGCGTACGAACCAGGTAGTAGTGTGCGTCGTCGAGCGCGCGTGCGACGCCGTAGAAATAGGCGAAGAGGAGATTCCGGTTGATCAGGCGGTCCAGCCCGTCCGAGCCCGCGGACTGCTCGAGGCTCTGCAGGGCATCGCGGGTGGCGCCGAGCAGGTCGCGCCACCCGCGACGGCGCATGATGGCGACGGTGCCCTGCGCGCCATCGCGTTCGGGGCCGGCCGCGATGTAGAACGCCGCCTGATCGCGGCCGCCGGCGGCGACGCGCATGGTGCGACGGAGCGCGTACCGGGCTTCACCCGCTCCGCCGGACGTCTCCGCCGAGCCGTCGCTGTCGGTGCCCAGCGCGAGCGCGACGAGCCCTGGCAGCGCGCTCCCCTCGAGTATCACGACGTCGTCGGCGGCCGCCGTGACGCGATGGGCATCATCGAACGGTCGGGCGGAACGCACGCGCAGCTGCCGATGCCCGAGCACCCCCTCGAGTGCGAGCGTGACCTCGAGCTCGCGGTCGCCGCGGTTCTCGACCGCCACCACGTACACCGCGCCGGGGACGTCGGCGTCGCGGCCGAACGGCGCGAACACGGTGCCACGCAGCACCAGCGAATCCACCGTGCACGTGAACGTCGGTAGCCACCCGGCCGCCCGCTCCCACGCGATGCGTTCCGCGCCGAGCTCGCGGCGCGTGCCGTCCACGTACAGCACTGGACGCGCGAGCGCGGGACCGACACCGTTCACGAAGTCCGGCGCCCCCGCGAACTCCACCGCCGCCCGTGAGCCGCGATGCAGGATGCCGACGGCGTGCAGCGCACCGTCGGCGGGATGGATGCAGGGTAACGACAGCCAGTGATTCCCCGTGATCTGCCAGGGGACCGGGGGGATCGGTCGCGTCATTGCGCTCGTGTGTACCTCGTTGACACCGTCGGAGAACAATGCTAATCTAGCGCCCGGTCGTCAACGACCGTTCGAACCCACGCTTTGCGTTGCACTGCAACCAGTTACGACGCCGGCGCTGCGGCTTTCCTTCCTCCGTTCGGAGATCTTCATGCGACGCTGGTCGGCCTCCTGGTCTGCGTTGGCCTTCGCATTTCTGTTCGTGCTTCCGCTCGCCGTCGATGCGCAACTCGTGCTCGGTCCGCAGGATGATGCGCTCGTGCTGCCCCGCGGGGCACTGCGCGTTCGTCTGCTGAATCAGTGGGTCACGTTCAACGAGCGGTACGGGGTGAACACGCCCGGCCGGCCCGACGGCGCGATCGAGCCCCTCGGCATCGACTTCAATCTCGACACGGTCGGCACGTCCACGTTCCGCAACCTCACGCCGCTCGAGGTCGGGCTGCGCGCACTCACCGGCATCCCCGACTACACGCTCTCGCTCGGCCGCACCGTCCTGACCGCGGACGCGCGCCTCGTCGTGACGCCGGTCGTGCTCGAGCTCGGCGTGACGGAGCGCTTCTCGATGGGGCTCGTCGTGCCGTACGTGCGGACGAAGAACACCATCTTCTTCGACGTGAACCCGGCGCAGCGCGAGGGGAACGTCGGCTTCAATCCCGCGCTCGGCGGCGTGGCGCCCGCGCTCGCCGCCAACGCGGCGGTGCAGACGGAGTTCGCCAACGCGGCCGCCCAGCTCCAGGGCACGCTGGCGTTCTGCCAGGCGAATCCATCCGCCGGCTCGTGCCCCGTACTGCTGGCGCAGGAGACGAACGCGCTGGCGCTGATCGCGAACTCGAACGCGTTCGCCGCGGGCATCGGCAACATTTATGGCACCGGCACGGCTGGCACCGGCTCGCCGTTCATTCCGATCACGGGGACGGACGTGCAGCTCACGATCGAGGCCCGCATCGCCGCGTTCAACGCGCTGTACCGCCAGTTCCTCGGGAGCGGCACCGATCTGCTCACGGCGACGCCGTTCGCCGCGCAGAACCGCCTCTCGCTCGCCGATGCGCAGCAGATCCTCACGGACGCCGCGTTCGGGATCGATGGCGAGCCCCTGCAGACGGTCGAGCGGAGCGGCATCGGCGACATCGAGCTGGGCGCGAAGTACCTCCTGTACGACACGATGCTGCGGCGCGGCCTCGATCGCCTCGACGCGCCCGCCGGGTTCAACTTCCGCGTGTCCGGCGGCGCCATCTTCCGTTTCGGCACCGGCGAGACCGACTCGCCGAACAACTTCGCGGACATCGGCACAGGCAACGGCCAGCACGATCTCCAGCTCAACGGCTTCGCCGACGTGCTCTATGGCAAGCACATCTTCGCAAGCTTCGTGGGCCGCTACGGCTTCCAGTTCGCGGATCGGACCGAGGTGCGCATCACCGAAGCGCCGGAGCGCCGGCTGGCCGCCGCGTGGCGCCGGCACGAAGTCGACCGCGATCTCGGCGACTACTTCGAGCTCGAGGCGAATCCGCGGGTCGTCCTCAACCGCTACTTCTCGCTCACCGGTCACTACATGTACCGGCACAAGTTCGAGGACCGGTACTCGGGCACCTTCCAGGTGCCGGGGTCCGTCACCGGCTATGGCGATGTGACGCTCAATGCATCGACGTTGAACCAGGAGACGGAGCTGATCGAGCATCGCCTCGGCGGCGGGTTCTCGTTCTCGACCGTCGCCGCGTTCTTCGATGACAGGGCTCCGCTGCCGCTCGAGGTGACGTACTTCCACTTCCAGACCACGCGCGGCTTCGGGGGCAACACGCCGAAACTGTTCTCGGATCAGATCCAGGTTCGCGTGTATGCCCGTCTCTTCGGAGGGCCGTGAGGGGGGTGGGGGGTCGCGGTCCGGTGAACTGCCGGGCGCGCCGCCGCTAAGCGGCGGTGTGGACGCCCGCTGACGCGGGCATGCACGGACTTGCACGGATGGCGGGCACTGATCGCCGTGCTGGACGGGCATCACGGATCGGCAGGACACCGTGAGTTTTTTTGGGAACTGCCTCGGGACGCCATGCGGTTCCGAGGCAATTTCCAAAATATCAGCACGCCGGACTC
>CAYLPM010000254.1:0-3292 GCA_964385525.1 uncultured Gemmatimonadaceae bacterium | reverse complement strand
TGATCGGGATCATCGGGTAGATGCACGGCGTGAGGCTCGTCAGGACGCCCGCGAGAAAGACGATCGGGAGCGCGGTCAGCGGGCTGGAGGACAGCCGCGAGGCGACTTCGGTGAAGAGGTCCAAGGGCGAGGAGTGCGGGTTCCTCCCAAGATACACCCCTGGCGTGGAGGCGAGGCCTCGCACACGCCATGCAGTGCGGAACCGGAATAGCCGCCGCGCTTTCCTGCCCGCTGCCGTGCTACGCCTGCCCGCCGCCGCGCTATCCTGCTCGGAGCGCCTGCACCGGCTCGACCTTGGCCGCCCGTCGCGCGGGCAGCCACGAGGCCACGAGACCGACGGTGGCGAGGGCGGCGGCCACCGCGACGTACGTCCCCGGGTCCGCGGGGCTGATCCCATAGAGCAGGCCCGCCAGGACTCCGCGCAGCGCGAACGCGCCGGCGATCCCGAGCACGAGGCCGGCGACCACCGGCGCCATGCCGCGCCAGAGCATCAGCCGCACGACGGCGGCGCGCTGTGCGCCGAGCGCCATGCGCACGCCGATCTCCTGCGTGCGCTGCGCGACGACGTACGAGACGAGTCCGTACAGACCGATCGCGGCGAGCAGCACCGCGATCGCGGCAAAGACGATGAGCAGGGTCGCGAGGAAGCGCGCCGCCGCCGCGTCGCCGGCGACGATCGCACGAACCGGCGTCAACTCGTCGAGCGGCAACGCCGCATCCACCGAATGAATGGCCTCGCGAACGGCCGGCAGGAGCAGCGCCGGATCTCCGGTCGTGCGCACGACCAGAGAGACGGGCACGCGCGGCATCAGGCGAATGGGGACGTACACGGTCTCGGTCGGCTCGGTGGCGAGTCCGTTCGCCCGTACGTCGCCCACGACGCCGATCACGCGAATCGCAGCGTCGCCTCCGCCGAACCGGATCTGTTCACCGACGGCCGAACCGCCGGGCCACCAGCGTTTCGCGAGGGACTCGCTGAGGATGACCCCGAAGTTGGCCGCGACCGTGTCCTGAGGCATGATGTCACGACCCGCGAGGAGCGGGATGCGCATCGTCGGGAAATACCCATCGCTCACCGGTTGGACGTACGCGCGCGGCTCCTCGCCCGGCCTCGGCTCGGGATGCCCGACCGCTCGATACGAGATGAACTCACCGGTGCCACGCAGTGGGATCTCCTTGATCGCGCCGGCGGAGACGACGCCCGGCACCTCGCGCACGCGCTCGATGAGGCGGTCGTAGAGCGGCAGGTACTGCTGGCGCGTGGGATACCGGAAGTTCGGGATGGTGAAACGCGCGACGAGCACGTCCTCGGTGGCGAAGCCGGGGTCGACGGCGACCAGCCGCGCGAAGCTGCGCGTCATGAGTCCCGCGCCGACCACCAGCGTGACCGCGAGCGCGACCTCGGCCGCGACGAGCATCGTGCGCAGCCGGTGGCCCGCACCGCCGCTCGTTCCGCCGCGCCCGCCCTCGCGCAGCGACCCCGCGAGATTGGGCGAGGCGCTTCGCAGCGCCGGCACGATCCCGAAGCCGAGCCCCGCGGCCAGCGAGGCGACGAGGGCGAAGCCGAGCACCATGCCATCCACCCGCACCTCGGCGGCACTCGGCACCCAGTCGCCGCTGAGGGCGAGCAGCACGTCGACGCCGGCCCACGCGATCGCGATGCCGAGCGCGCCGGCGAGGAGCGCGAGGATGGCGCTCTCGGTGAGGAGCTGGCGGATGATCCGGCCGCGCCCCGCGCCGAGCGCCGAGCGCACGGCGATCTCCCTCGCGCGGGCGGTTGCGCGGGCGAGCATGAGGTTGGCCACGTTTGCGACGGCGATGAGGAGCACGAGCACGACGGCGCCGAAGAGCACCAGAAGCGCTTTGCGCACGTCGCCGACGAGGAAGTCGCGCAGCGGGCGCACGGTGGCGGAGGTATAGCTCGCGTTCGCGTCGGGGTACTCGCGGGCGAGCCGGGCGGCGATGAGCTCCATTTCGCGCCGGGCGCGCTCGATCGTCACGCCGGCGTCGAGGCGCCCGAGGACGTTGATCCAGCGCACGAAGCGGAAGCGCGGGATCGACGTCTCGGGCACGAGGTTGAGCGGCGCCCAGGCCTGTGTCTCGTCGGAGGGGAAGCGCGCGGTCGGATCGGCGACGCCGACGACCGTGAACGGTTCGTCATTGAGCAGTACGGAGCGTCCGACGACCGAGGGATCGCCGCCGAACCGGTCGCGCCAGACCCGATGCGAGATCACCACGACGCGATTGGCGCCGGGCACGTGCTCGTCCGGGAGGATGGCGCGACCGTGGCGCATGCGCATGCCGAGCGTGCGGAAGAAGTCTTCGCTGACCCAGGCGGTGCTGAGGCGCGTCGGCTCGCCGTAGCCCGTGAGGATCACGCCGCTCGCGAGCGAGCTGTAGCCCGCCATCGACTCGAAGACCGTGTTCTCGTCGCGCCAGTCCGCGAAGTCGGGGATCGAGACGGCGGCCTGCGTGGTGCCGCGCACCGGCTCGGCGGACCAGACGCGGACGAGCCGATCGGGCTCCGAGAACGGCAGCGCGTCCAGGAGCACTGCGCTGACGACGCTGAAGATGGCGGTCGTCGCGCCGATGCCGAGGGCGAGCGTGAGCACGGCGGCGGCGGCGAAACCGGGCTGCGTGCGGAGCGTGCGCAGGGCGAAGCCGGCGTCCTGGCGCAGCTCATCGAACCGCTCGGCGCGCTGCGTTTCGGCGCGCTGGTCGGCATCCATCCGGAGGAGCACACGGCGGACGGCATCGACATCGCCGAATTCCCGGAGGGCGGCGGCGTGCGCTTCGTCGCGCGTCATCCCCTGGGCGAGCAGCTCCTCGATGCGCGAGTCGATGTGAAAGCGCAGCTCGCGATCGACGTCGGTGTCGACGGTACGGGTCGGGACGCGGAAGACGCGGCGGAGATCGGGGATACGCATCGGGGCCTCGGGAAAGATCACGAAGGAGTGCTTCGTGCTGCATACTGCTTGAGTGGCGGGGCAGGACCTACTGCCCGTGGAGACAGTGGCCGCCTCGCCACTCAAGCAGTACGCAGCATGCAATACTCGTCACGGAAGTCAGGTCTCCAGTACCGTGCTCACCGCCCCCGCGTACGCCCGCCACTGCGCGCGCTGGGCGCGTAGCTGGGCGCGGCCGCGGGCGGTGAGCTGGTAGTACTTGGCGCGGCGGTTGTTCTCGGTGAAGCCCCACTCGCTCTCGACCCACTTCTTCCGTTCGAGGCGGTGGAGGGCGGGGTAGAGCGCGCCCTCCTCGATGCGGAGGAGGCCGTCGGTGGTTTCGCGGA
>CAYLPM010000253.1:0-5831 GCA_964385525.1 uncultured Gemmatimonadaceae bacterium | reverse complement strand
GATCGGCATCCTGATCTTCGCGCGCGGCATGATTTCCGGCGGGCTCGCCGGCATGCCGCGGCGCACCTTCATGGCGGAAGCGTCGTACTCGAACCCGGAGTGGCGCCTGCCGGGCATCCTGACCGGGATCGGCGGGACGCTCATGTTCGTCGGCGTGATGCTGTTCTTCATCGTCATTGGACTGACGCTCGTCGCCGGCAGGCGCGGCGCGCAGCCGCAGGACATTCCGGTGTCGGCGACCCTCACCGCGCCTGCCCGGACGGGCTGGGAGGTCCGCCTCGACAAGTTCGGATTCTGGTTCGCGATGGCCCTCGTGCTGGTGCTGATCGCGTACGGGCCGTTCTTCCTGACGTACGTGCCGAACTTCGTGTCGCCCGGCTTCAGAGGGTACTGAGCGCACCCGTCAGAGTATTCTCGACACGAGAGTCGCGGCCCGCTCCGTCGCCCGGGCGGGCCAGGCACGCTCGCGAACCTTGTCGAGAGACACCTCGTCCGCGTGCTGCAGATCCTCGACGAAGATCTGCTCGAGCTGCGCTCCGACGGTCGCATCCCACGCCACCAGCGCCACCTCGTCGTTGAGCACCAGCGAGCGATTGTCGAGGTTCAGCGAGCCGACCATCGACCAGACACCATCGACGACCATGGTCTTGGCATGGATCATCGTCGGACGATACTCGTAGATGCGCACGCCGCCGTCGAGCAGCTCCTCGTAGTTCGCCCGCGCGGCGTACCAGGTGCTCGCGCGATCCGTGTTCGCCCCCGGCGTCAGGACGCGGACATCCACCCCACGCTCCACCGCGTCGCACATGAGGCGGCGCATCGAGCGGTTGGGGATGAAATAGGCCGACGTGAGCCACCACCGCTCGCGGGCACCGGCGAGCGAAACGATGAAGAATCGTTCGGCGCTCGTGCTGCCGTACGAGGGCGCCGAGAACAGTATGCCGGCCCGCTGCACGCCGCCCGGCGCCGCGACACCGGACGGAAAGACATCATCGCCGAGGATCAGCTCGCCTTTCGCCTCACCCCAATTGGCGGCAAACGACGCCTGCAGCTGGGACACGGCCGAGCCCTGTATTCGCACGTTCGTGTCTCGCCATTCGAGCCGGTGCCGGCCGTCACCGATCCATCGGTCGTCGATCCCGAATCCGCCCGTGTAGCCGATCTGGCCATCGATCACCACGGCGCGGACGTGCATCCGGTGCTGCGCCTTGTAGAGCGTGTCCCACCGCGGCGGTCGGAACCTGGCCACTTCCACGCCGGCATCGCGGAGAGAATCCGCGTAGCCCGCACCCAGTCCGTCGGTCCCGTAGTAGTCCAGAAGCAGGAGTGTCCGCACACCCGCGCGGGCACGCTCCGAGAGCACGTCGTGTACCCGGTCGGCGATCCGGCCGCCGCGGAACCAGAAGACGTGGAAGGTGATGAGCCGGTGCGCGCTCTGGAGGTCGGTGAACATCCGATCGAACAGCTCGTCCCCGTTGCACAGCAGCTCGATCCGGTGCGTGGGGGTGAGGGTCGTCGCGCAAAGGGCCTGACAGGCATCGCGGAACTCGGGCGTCCGCACGCCGCCCACGCTCTCGCCCTCGCCGATGACCCTCACCTCGCGAACGGGCGTGCCGCGCGCGACGAAAGTGAGAAGTACCGCGACGGCGAGCAGGAAGGCGAGCGTGATGACGAACGTGAACATGGCGAGCCCGTCCGATCGTGTCCGCCGCTCCTTCCGCAGCGGTCGTGCCGTCAGAGCACGGCAGGCGCCGGTTCAGATGAATCCGGTCCGGGTCTCAACTTTCTCGCCGCCCCCTCTGGCAAGGCTCGGAGTTTGCGCACAGCATTCCACTTCCGTGTTGCATCCCGACGCCGGATCGGGTCGTGCTCGCGCCGGTCGCACTCCGCGCCCGCGTGCGCATCGGCACCGGCGGCAAGTCGTGACTTCTCACCAGGAGGTCCCGTGAGCTCGAGTGGCTGTCACCCGCGTGGTCTCGTTCGTGCCTTTCACCTGCCCGCGCTGGCCGCGGCCCTGGCGGTTTCGCTCGCATGCGCGGGCGGCGGAGACGAGACGCCCGGGACGACCGATACAGGTGCCGCACCGGGCGCCGGTGGCGCGCCCGCCGGCGGGGCGCCCGCTGGACAGGGCGGCGACTTCACGCCGCAGCAGATCACGGCGCAGATGATCGCGCTCGGGGACAGCATCTTCCGCGGCCAGGCGGCAAACGGCATCTGCTTCACGTGTCACGCACCGGATGCGACCGGCACCCAGCTCGGCCCGAATCTCACCGATCAGGAGTGGATTCAGGGCGATGGCAGCCTGACGTTCATCCTGAACAACGTGCGCACCGGCGTGCTGCAACCGCAGCAGTTTCCCGGTGTGATGCCGCCCTTCGGTCCACTGTTCAGCGAGGAGCAGCTGCGCGCCGTCTCGGCGTACGTCTACTCGCGCAGCCACCCCGACTTCCAGGTGGGCGGCGGCAACTGACGCGCTCGGCCGCCCGGCGCTCTCACCACGCCGCGGTGGAATCCCGGAGCGAAGCTACAGAAGGGGCAGAGACGCGGTGGAGAGTCGCCGCGCCCCTGCCCCTCTGTACGAACCAGCCCTGATCGAACCCGCGCACGATGCCGACCGGTAACGCGGGAGTTCCCTCCCCCGATCCAATGATCGAAAGCACCCACGGTACCGGCACGACACCGCGCGCGAGCGACATGATCGGCCAGCGCCCGCCTGGCGACAACGGTCCATCGGCGAACGGCACGTTGGGATCGGTGGTCCGCCCCGTTGTGGCGGCGGTCACGCCTCCAGCTCATCGAGCGATCGCGGCCAATCCTCCCTGAGCAGCCGCGACATCGCCCGATCGGCGAGTAGACGCCCGCCGGTCTGACATCGGGCGCAGTAGTTCGTCTCGTTCTGCGCGTAGCGGATGCGCTGTACCAGCGCGCCGCAGGTCGGACATGGCTTTCCAAATCGACCATGGACGGCCATCTCCTCGCGGAACGCGGTGACCGTCTCCGGAAAGCCGTCGCCGGTCTGGACGCGGAGCCGCTCCGTCCACTCGCGAAGGACCTCCTGCGCGGCGCGGAACAGTCGCTCCACCGCCTCATCGGCGAGCCGGCCCGTGAGCGCGAGCGGCGAGAGTCTGGCGCGATGCAGGATCTCGTCGGAGTACGCGTTGCCGATCCCGCTGAAGAGACGCGGATCGGTGAGCGCGCGCTTGAGCGTGTGATTCTCCGAACGGAGTCGCGCGGCGAATTCGGGCACACTCGTGTCGAGCACCTCGAGCCCGCCACGATCGAACGCCCGCACGGCCTCCTCTCTTCGTACGAGGTGCAGCGATGCGCGTCGCGTCGAGCCCGCCTCGCTCAGGTAGAGCGTTCCGTCGGCGAAGTCGAGCGCCGCGAGCGCGAGCTTCCCGGGAAGCTTCTTTCCGGGGGGCCGCCATCGCAGTCGGCCCGCGATCATCAAGTGAATGACGAGAAAGTGCTCGTCCTCGAACTCGATGATGATGCGCTTTCCCAGTCGCCGCACGCCGATGATGCGTCGACCGGTCAGCTCGCTCACCGGAGGGTCGACGGTGCGCAGCACGAACGGATTGAGAATCCGGACGCCGTCCACCTGGCGACCCAGCACGTACGCCGTGAGGCGGTCGACGTAGACCGTGACATCCGGAAGCTCAGGCACCGTGAGGCGTGCGCCGGCTGGGCGCAGCGACAGGTACGGAGTGCGCGGGCGGGGCTACCGCGGCTGGCATGGGAGCGATCCACGCCTCACGAATGCTCCCTCGTCCCTCACGAATGCTCCCTCGTCCCTCGCGAATGCTCCCTCGTCCCTCACGGCAATCCTTCCCCCCCGACCCCCGATATCGGAAGTGTCGGAGCGCCCGCGCCGCCGGCGGGTGAGTACGGCGCGTGCAGCTTCACCGGCGCCCGAGCGACCTTCTTCGCACGCAGGTTGATCATCTCCACGAACAGCGAGAACGCCATCGCGAAGTAGATGTATCCCTTCGGGATGTGCAGGTCGAACCCCTCGGCGATCAGCGACACGCCGATGAGGAGAAGGAAGCTGAGCGCGAGGATCTTGACCGTCGGGTGCCGCTCGACGAACGCGCTGATCGGCCCGGCGAACGCGAGCATGACGCCCACGGCGACGACGACCGCCGCGATCATGATCGCCAGCTCGTCGGCCATGCCGACCGCGGTGATCACCGAGTCGAGCGAAAAGACGACGTCCAGCAGCATGATCTGGAAGATCACCGCGCCGAACGACGCGACGGCGGCCCCTTTCCCATCTTCCTCCTCTCCCTCGAGCCGCATGTGCATCTCGTGCGTGCTCTTCCCCAGTAGAAAGAGCCCGCCAAGCAGCAGGATGAGGTCGCGTCCCGAGATCTCCTCGCCGAACACCGTGAACAGCGGATCGGTGAGCTGAATGATCCAGGCAATGGAGAGGAGGAGCAGGATACGCATCAGCATGGCCGCGCCGAGTCCCACCCGGCGCGCCCGCGCGCGCTGCGACACAGGCAATCGACCGGCGAGGATCGAGATGAAGATGACGTTGTCGATCCCGAGCACGATCTCCAGCGCCGTCAGCGTCGCGAATGCGACCCATGCATTGGGGTCGGTGATCCAGTCCATGAGCGCGGCGAGCCTCCGTATCCCGGTCGAGATCATCGTGCTGCCGTTCGGCGGCACGGGTGCGGTGCGGGAGGAACTCTAGTTCCCGCCCGTGCCCTGAGCCAGCCGATGGCGACTCCCTCCGACTAAGCTCGAGCTCGGCAGAATACCGGGCTCGACGGGATGGGCACTTTCGGCGTCGTCCCCTCCACCAGCCCCGTAATGCCCCGAAAATACCCTTTGCGTGGGTGAAGACGCTCGACGGCACGTGTGATGCGGCTGGACGGATCGATGCGCGATCGGTAGACGCGTCGCGCGTCGAACGTACCATCTCGCCGGCAAGATGTGTTCGAGGCGAGGCGTCGTACCCAAATGCAGGAGGAACCATGCAACTGATCAGATCGACATTGACGGCACTCACGACGGCGGCACTGCTCGTCGGGGTGGCCGGAACGAGCTCGGCTCAGGTCCGGGTGCAGAAGGAAGCTGGTGGAGAGGTCGTACGCGACACGCTGGCCGGCACGGTCGTGCGGGTCGATACGGTGTACACCACGCGCATCGACACGCTGTTCGTCGATCGCGTCGAGGTCCGCGTCGACACGGTGACCCGGATCGTCTACGACACGGTGGAAGTCGAAGTGCCGATGGTCGCGGGCGGCAGCATGTACTGGGGTCTCGGCGGTGGCGGCGCCATCCCCGGCGACAATCTGGACGGCGGATTCGACACCGGCTTCAACGCAACCCTGTTGACCGGATGGCGGGCGTACGGCAGCCCATGGGGCGTGCGTCTCGACGCGACGTACAACCAGCTGAGCGGCGGGATTATATCCGGCGTCGAGATGGATGATGCCTCCGTGATGTCGGGCATGCTCGACGCCACGTTCGACGTGCCCTGGGGCGCGGCCGCACGGAGCGGCGTCTACCTGCTAGGCGGCGTGGGCGTCCACCGGATCGGCGGATTCGACATCGACGACGAGGACCTCGACCGTCTCCTCGATCGCAATAACGATGGCCTGCCCGACGAGCCCGAGATCATCACCGAGACATCGACCGACTTCGGCGTGAATGCCGGTCTCGGCTTCCGCTTCGGAGTCGGAGGCGCGAGTCTGTTCCTGGAAGGCCGCTGGGTGAACGTGTTCACCGAGTTCAACGACACGCGGTACTTCCCGATCGTCCTCGGCATCACGTTCTGAGGAGCGTGAGCGACGGTACGATCGTCGCGGCGCGCACGCGCA
>CAYLPM010000252.1:0-8032 GCA_964385525.1 uncultured Gemmatimonadaceae bacterium | reverse complement strand
GCATGCCTACGTGACCATGATTCCCTGCCCGGACCTCCCATGAGCGCCCACGTGAATCGCCTGCACCCGCACCCGGCACGCACCGGCCTCCGAGGCACTGGCCCGAGACGCGGGCGCCTCGCCTTCACGCTCCCCGAATTGCTCATCTCGATGGTGCTCTTCGGGCTCGTGATGGCCGTCGTCATGCGGGTGATCGTGCAGCAGCAGCGCTTTCACCGGGGCGCGAACGAGGTCGTCGCCATGCGCGGTCAGCTTCGGCATGCGACGTATGCCCTGCCCGTCGATCTCCGCGCGATCTCTCCCGCTGGCGGGGACATCACCGACTGGAGCGCGTCATCGATCGCGTTCCGCGCCATCAGCGGGAACTCGATCGTGTGCCTCGAGCCATCGACGACGACCCTCGTCCTGCCGCCGCTCACCCTGACGAAGACGAACACGCTCACGGCCTGGCTGGCACTGCCGCAGGTGGGCGACTCGATCCTCGTGTACGATGAGAACATGCTCGTCGGGAACGCCGACGATGTCTGGCGCGGGCACGTGATCACCGCGGTCGCCTCGGTGACCGGCGTGAACGCATGCCCGACCAGCTCGGGATTCGTCGTCGCCGCCGACGCGGCGCGGCCGAGCTGGCAGCTCACCGTGTCACCGGCACTCTCGAGCACCATCGTGACCGGCGCGCCGATCAGGGTCTTCCGGCAGGTGGAGTACGCGCTCTATGAGGGCGGGGATGGACGCTGGTACCTCGGCGTCTCCGATTGCGTCCCGGGTCGCACGCCGGAGTGCAGCGATCCGGCGCCGGTGGGCGGGCCGTACCGCGCCTTCGATGCCGATGACTCGCTGAGCGGACTGTCGCTCTCCTACTTCGACGCCGCGGGCACCGAGCTCGACCCGGCCACGGATGATCCCGCGGATGTGGTCCGCATCGAGATCATCGTGCGAGGCGAGACGAATACACCGTTCAGCGCCACCGAGGCGACCGGCCACTACCGCGACTCGCTGTCGTTCGTGATCGGCTTGCGGAACCGCGACTAGCACCCATTCGGAGCTCGACCATGCCGCTGCATCCCAGACAACGTGAAGGCTTCGCGCTCGCGACGGCAATCGTCGCGATCGTGCTGATCGGCCTGCTGATCGCCGCCTCCTTCTTCGGCTCGTTCCAGGAATATCGGAGCGGTCGCAACACGCTCTACCAGGAGCGGGCCCTCGCGTCCGCCGAATACGGGCTGGGCGAGGTGCTGGCCGCCTTCGACACGGACGCCGCACGGGCCATGAGCGTGGGACAGGTCATCACGCGTACCGTGAACGTGCAGGACGGCGCCACAGCCGGAATCGACATCACGAAGCTCAACATGCTGACCTTCTCCGTGGTTTCCGAGGGACGCGCGGAGGCGGGGACGGACATGGACGCCCGGCGTCGTGCCGGCATGCTGATCAGACTCGAGATTCCCGAGCTGCGCATCCAGGGGGCGATCACCTCCGCGAACAAGACGAACATCACGGGTACGGGGTCGACCAGCGGTGCGGATCAGAACCCGGCCAACTGGGCCTGCGACGCCGCGGGGCCGCCGCGCGCCGGCATCGTGAACGACAACCCGGCCGACGTCACCTCGTCGGGGGCGTGCGGCAACAACACCTTCACTTGCGTGACCGGCACGCCCAAGGTCGCGGTGGACCCGCTCGCGGGCGACCCCGACACCTATGACGAGTTCGGCGGGATCAGCTTCGACAGCCTGGCGGCGATCGCCAACATCCAGCTGAACGTCGCGTCGACGCCATCGCTCAGCGGGATCGGCCCGGTCGTGTCGGGCGGGGTCTGCGACAAGACCAACGTCCGGAATTGGGGCGACGTGAACCGGAACGCCGCTACACCCGGCAAGTGCGAGAGCTACTTTCCGATCATTCACGTGAGGGGAAGCGGAACCTTCGAGCTCAGTACGGGCAAGGGGCAGGGCCTCCTTCTGATCGAAGGGAACTTCAAACTGGCCGGCAACTTCGAGTTCTATGGTCCGGTGATCGTCAAGGGGAACCTGACGTTTTCCGGAACGGGCAACAAGATCGTCGGCGGTGTGATGACGGCCAACGAGGGATGCACGTCGAATCCCTGTAACGCCCTCTCGGGGAACGCCCACGTGCAGTTTTCGCGCTGCGCGCTCCTCTCGGCACTGATCGCTCAGGCGCGGCCGGTCCTGGCGACCCGGTCCTGGGCGGACATGTTCTAGAAAGGACGAACGGGACGAAGCGACGAACGAGGACCGGGACGCCCTGCTCGCGAGCAGGGTGTCCCGGTTCTCGTTCGTCCCGTTCCCTCCGTTCGTCCTACCCCTTCACCCCTCCGGCCGTCAGCCCCTCCACGATCCGGCGCTGAAAGAGCAGCACGACCAGCGCGACCGGTATCGTCGCCACGACCGCGGCGGCGAGGATCTGCCCCCATGGCACCTGGTACTGCCCGCGGAACAAGGCGATCGCCACCGGCACCGTCTGCCGCTCCGGTCCGAGCGTGAACGAGAGCGCGAACAGGAACTCGTTCCAGCAGTAGAGAAACGTCAGGATCGCCGTCGTCGCGATCCCCGGCGCGGCCAGCGGCAGGATCACGCGCACGAAGCTCTGCCAGCGCGTGGCCCCGTCGACCAGCGCCGCATCCTCGAGCTCGCGCGGCAACTGCCTGAAAAAGCCCACCAGCAGCCAGACCGTCAGGGGCATCGCGAACGTCGTGTACGGCAGCACGAGCCCCGGGTACGTGTCGATCAGCCGCGCCGAGCGCAGGAGCAGGAAGAGCGGACTCACGATCGAGATCTGCGGGAACATCGTGACCGCCAGGATGAACCCGAGCATCGCCGCCCGCCCCCGAAAGCGCAGGCGCGCCAGCGCGTACGCGGCCAGGGTGCCGAGCACCACGCACAGCACGGTCGTCGCGCCGGCCACCACGAGCGAGTTGCGGATCGGCACCCAGAAGTCCCGCTCCTCGAACAGCGCCCGATAGTGCTCGAGCACAACGTCGCGCGGCCACAGGCTCGGCGCCCGGAAGAGCTCCGCCTCCGGCGTCAGCGACGCGACCAGCGCCCAGACGAGCGGCAGCGCGCCCAGCACCAGCAGCACGCCGAGCACCGTCCCCGAGAGCCAGTGCTGCGAGCGATTGCTCATCACCCGGCACCGCGACGAGCGGCCGTGCCGAGGTCCCTCGCCTGCGACTCAGGATGACGCCGGCTTCGCTCACGAACCACGCAGCACGCAGCACGCCCCGGCCGGCTTCGCTCACGCAGCACGCAGCACGCCGCACGCCCCGGCCTCACACCCTCTCCCGGCCAAGCAGGCGGATGTACCCCACCGCCAATCCGAACGTCACGACGAAGATCACGACGCTGATCGCCGAGCCGTAGCCGAAGCGCAGGTGCTGGAGAATCGTCGTGAACGCGTACAGGGCGACAGGCTCCGTCGAGGTCCCTGGCCCGCCGCCGGTGAGCACGTAGATCAGGTCGAACACCCGGAACGCATCTAGCGTGCGGAAGATCAGCGCGACGAGCAGGGCCGGCGCGAGTAGCGGGAGCGTGACGTGCCGCAGCCTGCGCCACGCTCCCGCCCCATCCATCTCGGCCGCCTCGTACAGGCCGCGATCGATGTTCTGCAGGCCGGCGAGGAGCAGCAGCGCGACGAACGGCGTCGTCTTCCAGACGTCGGCCAGGATCACCGGGACCCACGCCGTGGTCGCGCGCACGAACCACACGATCGGCTCGTCGATCGCGCCGAGGCTCACGAGCACCGCGTTTGCGACTCCCGCCTGCGCGTCGAAGAGGAAGCGCCACAACAGGCCCGCGACCACGGTCGGAATCGCCCACGGCAACAGCACCGTCGCGCGCACGAGGCCCCGCGCGCGCATCGTGCGATGCATCGCCAGCGCGAGCACGAGCCCCAGCACCAGCTCGAGCGTGATCGATATGGCCGCGAACATCGCCGTGTGCGCGAGTGACCACCAGAATCGCGCGTCGCGAGCGAGCTCGGCGTAGTTGTCGAATCCCGCGAACGGCTTGCCGAGCCACGGCATCCGGAGATCGTGCCGGTGCATCGACTCCCACACCGTGTAGAGCAGCGGGAAAATCGCGATCAGCGCGATCGTGAGTACCGCCGGCAGCACCAGCAGCCACGCGAGCCGGCGATCGGACATCCCGCCGCTCACGATGACTCCGTGCGCCTCCGGAATGCTCGGGCGGCTGGCTGGGCGCCCAGGATCGCCCACCGGGTCGCCGCCGGGCTCACGCTGGGCGCGATTCCGACTCGCGCGCTCAGCGGCCATCACCCGCCCCGGCCGAGTACAGGTCCCGCACGCCGGTCCGCTCCATGAGCGCGTTCATTCGCTGCGCCGCGGCGCGCAGCGCCGCCTCGGGCGTGGTCTGCCTGGCGAGCGCGCGGTGCAGCTCGATCTGCAGTATCTCGGAAAGCTCCGTCCAGATCGGCGTCACCGGGCGCGGCTCCGCGCGCTCGATCGCCCGGCGCGCCTGCGCCGCCGGAATGGTCAGCGCCGAGTCGAGCCGGGGATCGTCGTAAAGGGCGACGCGCGGTGGAAACTGCCCCACCGCGCGCGCGCGCTCGAGCATGCGCTCGGGTGCGGTCAGATACTCGATCACCGCCCACGCTGCCTCGGGCACCTCGCTCCAGCGGTTGATCGCGAGCTGCGCCCCGCCGAGCGTCGCGGTCGGCTCGCCGTTCGGCGCGACCGACCGCGGCGCCGCCGGCATGGGGCCGACCGCGTATCGCCCTGCGACGGACGAACGAGTCGAGTCCGCCAGCAGACCGTACGCGTACGGCCAGTTGCGCATGAACAGCGCCTCGCCGTTCTGGAAGGCGAACCGCGTCTCCTCTTCGTGCCATCCGAGCACGTCGGTCGGGGCGGCCTCGAGCTCCCAGATCAGATCGCGCAGAAACTCGAGCGCGCGCACGGCGGCGGGATCGTCGACCACCACGCGCCCGTCGTCGTCGAGGATGCGCGCGCCGAATCCGCCGAGAATCTCGACGAATCCGGTGATGAGCCCTTCGTAGCGCGCGCCCTGGAAGACGAGGCCGTACCTGGGCGGACCGGGAGCGGCAGCCGCGTCGCGCGCGAGGGCCGCGAGCTCGGCGAGATCGGCCGGCTCGTCCGGCACGAGATCCGTCCGACGGTAGAGAAGCCCGACATCGACGAACCACGGAACGGCGTACAGCTCGCCGCGCCACGTATTAGCATCGACCGTCGCCGGAAAGAAATCGCCGGTGTCGGCGCCGAACCGGGCGAGGGGGAGAATCCACTCCGCGGCCGCGAACTCCGCCGTCCAGACGACATCGAGCTGGAGGATGTCAGGGTGGCCGACGCGCGCGTTGAGCCACTGGACGTAGAGCTGATGCCGCTGCGTCGCATCGTCGGGCGTCCGTTGAATCTCCACACGAATGTCCTGACGCTCGGCCATGAACCGATCGAGCTGCGCGGTGAGGATCGCGCCCTCGGCGCCGAGGGCGGAGCCGGAGATGCGGACGAGAGTGCGTTCATCGCTGGCGCCGCCGGCGCACGCGGACAGGCAGACGACGGCGGCGAACAGGGATTCACCGACCCCCACCCCCGGTCGGCCGGCCGACGATCGCCGCTTCCCGGCCGGTGAATCGTTCCGCATCATTCGGGACGATGCGACGAATGGGGCACGGAGGGAAGCGGTCCGGCTAGATTGGACCGAAGCTCGTGCCGGGCGTGGCGACTTCCGGAGTCGGCCACCCGGATACGAGTCCGCACTCTCGAACCACGAGGAAGAGAATGCTCGACGCCATCCGCGCCCTTTTCGCCGGCGAGTCGCCGAAGCCGGGACCGGAATCCGAAGACCAACTCGCGCCGCAGGGGACGTTCTACGCCGACCCGCTGCACGTGGCCGCGTGCGCGCTGCTGCTCGATGTCGCGTACGCGGACGGCGAGTTCTCGGAGTCGGAGCGCGCGCATCTCGAGGTGGTGCTCGCCCGGCACTTCGGCCTCGAGTCCGAGGAGGGCGAGCGCATCCTCGCGCTCGCGGACGAGCAGCGCCGTCGCTCGGTGGACCACTTCCAGTTCACCTCCGTCCTGCTCCGAGGCTACGACGTCGGGCAGAAGATGGTGCTGGCGGAGGTGATGTGGGGTCTCGCGCTCGCGGATGGCGAGATCGCCGAGCACGAGCATTACCTGACCCGCAAGATCGCCAACCTGCTGGACCTGGAGCCGGGCTACCTCTCCACGGCCAAGTCAGCGGCGATGAAGCGCCGGAAGGACGCGGCGCCCGAGTAGCCGCGAACGCCGACGCCTAGTCGCGGTAGGGCGATTCTCCGTCGTCGTCGCCGTCGATGATCCGTACCGCGGTCTTCCGCGGTCGCGCGACGGGCGGCGGCTCCACCACCTCGGCTCCGGCCGGCACCAGCGAACGGGCCAGATTGAGGAGCATCGGACTCAGGTGCGCGCCGTAGCGCAGCAGGTTCACCGCGCGGTTCCGTACCGCGAGCAGGAACGCGAGCGGCGCGAGATCGCGCTTGGCCTCGTTGCAGGCGCGACAGGCGAGCACGAGGTTGTCGCGCCGGTCATAGGCCGTGAGTCCTTTCCGCGGCGCCACGTGATCCAGCGTCATCACCCGCGTGGTGAAGCGCTCGGCGCAGTATGCGCACACGGGCCCGTGTTGCTCGAGGAGCCAGACCCGGGTCTCCGCGTACGCCGTCCGGCTGGTCGAGTGCGACGTGAGCTGGGCTGGCGCGGCATAGGACCCCGGGCGACGGCCGCGGCGGCGGGGACGCCGGCGCTTTGGCGCGTCGGGCTCCATCCGTGGTGCTGGCTCGTGCGCGGTGCGCTTGCGAGGCGAGCGATTCGACCTGTGGGCGGCGGAAGAACTGTCGCGCGACCGGTGGGGGTGGGAGGAAGCCGGTTGGTCGTCGCGGTACGGTGATTCAGATGTTGATCGAGACAAAACGTAGGGTTGCTGTTGAATTGGAGACGGGAGGCCTGTCCTCCGCGTCACATCTCCGTGCGTGATACCCCGGAGATGCACGAACCGGTCCGTGGCGAGCCGAAGCGCTGCGTCGCGCTGAGCGGGCCCGAGCGCCAACCGCGCGTCGGGAATCGAGCGACGGCTGTGGAATGGTCCTGCCGAAGCCTAGCACTCCCGGGGCTGAAGCGCCAGCAGTTCGCGGGATGGGGACCGAGGATCTGGCCGGGCCGCCTGCCCAAGCCCGCGAGCCGGGTGCTAACTTCGTCGAGGGCGCGGCGTCTCTGCCGCGTCGGAGCCGCGAAACTCTCACCGGAGCCGTCATGACCACGTCCGCCAGGGCCTCCGAGGCGCCGAAATCGTCGATCCCCTCTCCGAAGGACCAGTTCCTGTCCACCTTTCAGCGGGAGCACGCGACGACGTTTCGCGTCCTCCGGGCGTATCCCGCCGATCAGGCCGAGCTTCGCCCCGCCCCCAAGTGCAAGACCGCCAGGGAGCTCGCGTGGACGCTCGTGCTCGAGCAGGGGCTCATCGAGAAAGCGCTGACCACCGGCTTCGACTTCGAGAAGACGCCGCCCAGCGCAATGCCGGAGCCGCCCGCGACGCTGGGCGAGGTGATCGAAGCGCTCGAGAAGGGGCAGAAGAGAGTCGTCGATACGCTGGAGGCGTTGGCTGACGATCAGATCAGCGGCACCGTCAGCTGGTTCGTGAAGCCGAAGACGGTGGGCGACGTCCCGACGCTCTCGCTGCTCTGGATGATCCTTCACGATCACATACATCACCGCGGCCAGTTCTCGATCTACCTCCGGATGGCGGGCGGAAAGGTGCCGTCGATCTACGGGCCGACGGCGGACGAGCAGTGGATGTGAGGAAGATGCCGCACCGGACGATCCCGTAGGAGGCCGGGTGTCAGAGTACTACGCCCTGCGGCGCACGAGCATCAAGGACGTGACGGCGTTCTGCGCGTTCGTGATCGGCTTCTTCGGCTCGGCGCCGCTCGCCTGGCCCTATCTCAGCAGTCAGGCCGAGAACGGCGACTTCGCGCTCGGCGTGGGCGTGTTCTTTCTCGTGATCGC
>CAYLPM010000251.1:0-19282 GCA_964385525.1 uncultured Gemmatimonadaceae bacterium | reverse complement strand
CTCTTCTCGCTGATCGTCGAACGGCACGAGCCATCGCTGATCCTGCTGCGCAGCGTGTTCGTCGATCTGCTCGACGCCGCCGAGCGGGTGTTGCCGGTGCTGACGCCGGCGATGCTCGCCGATGCACGACCCTCGATGCGGCCGATCCAATGATCCATATCGTCGGACTGACAAAGCGCTTCGGCAAGGCGCCGGTGCTCCACGGTGTGGACCTGCGGATTGCGACCGGGCGCGTGACAGCGATCGTCGGCCCCAACGGAGCCGGCAAGACGACGCTCATCAAGGCGATCCTCGGGCTGACGCGTCCGGACGGCGGCCGGATTCTCCTCGACGGAGAGCCCGTGAACGGCGACCCCGAGTATCGCTCGCGCATCGGCTACATGCCGCAGATCGCCCGCTACCCGGAAAACCTGACGGCGGCCGAACTGCTGGCCTTCCTGAAGAATCTGCGCGGCGGCACGGCGCGGACCGATGAGGAACTCGTCGACACGCTTCGGCTCGCGCCGCACCTGCGCAAGCCGCTGCGCACGCTCTCCGGCGGGTCGCGGCAGAAGGTGAACGCCGCGATGGCGTTCCTGTTCGCCCCCGAGCTCCTGATCCTCGATGAGCCGACCTCGGGGCTCGATCCGGTCTCGAGCAGTGTGCTCAAGGACAAGATTCTCGCCGCGCGCGGCGCCGGCCGGACGGTCGTGATCACATCGCACATCATGAGCGAGCTCGACGAGCTGGCCGATGACGTCGCGTTCCTGCTCGAGGGACGCGTGCGGTACACGGGCGCCCTGCACGACCTCAAGCGGTCGACGAGGCAGTTCACCCTCGAGCGCGCCATCGCCACCATGATGCTCGAACTGGAGGCGGCATGAACCCGACCCTGGGAATCGTCCAGTATCAGCTCAGCAACGTGCTGCGGAGCCGCTGGCTGATCGGATACGGACTGTTCTTCCTGCTCGTGACGGATGCGCTGCTGCGCTTCGGCGACGGCGGCACCAGCGCCGTGCTGAGCCTCATCAACGTCGTGCTGCTGCTGGTCCCGCTCGTGAGCATCGTCTTCGGCACGATGTACGTGTACGATGCGCGAGAGTTCACCGAGCTGCTGCTCGCGCAGCCGGTCCGCCGTCGTCAGCTCTTCGCGGGGCTGTACCTCGGCCTCGTCCTCCCCCTCGCGCTCAGCGTGGTGGCGGGCGTCGCGGTCCCGTTCGCGATGCACGGCGCCACCGCCGCCGGCGGGCAGGGCGCCCTGATGATGCTCCTGGCGACGGCCGTGACGCTGACGGCGATCTTCACCGCGCTCGCATGCGTCGTGGCGCTCCGGTGGGAGGACAAGGTGCGCGGGCTCGGCGCCGCGATCGCGATATGGCTGGCGCTCACGATCCTCTACGATGGGAGCGTGCTGCTGCTGGCGACGATGTTCGCGCAGTATCCCATCGAGCAGGCGCTGCTCGGCGGCATGCTCGCGAATCCGGTGGATCTGGCCCGGATCGCCCTCCTGCTCCAGTTCGACATCTCCGCGCTCATGGGCTACACGGGCGCGGCGTTCAGAAACGTCTTCGGGAGCGCGGCCGGGATCGCGCTCGCCGTGACCGCGCTCGCCCTCTGGGTGGCGGGGCCGGTCGCGCTAGGTGCCCGACTGTTCGCGCGGAAGGACTTCTAGATGCGCGGAGCGGCAGGGACGATCACTCCCGGATTTCAACCACGACACCTTCAGGAGTTCTTCATGTCGATACGAGTATTGGCTCTCGGAGCGATGGTGGGCAGCGCGCTCGTGCTGTCGGGGTGCGCGGCCGGAGATGAAGCGGACCGCCCGATCGCGGCGACGTCGTCGCTGCCGGCAACGCCGGGCGGCCCGCTCACCCCCGATCCGGGCGGCAAGGTGATCGAGATCGGGATGTTGACCGATGGCGCCGGCAACGTCTTCGAGCCGGCCGAGTTCGAGGCACGCCGCGGAGATGTTCTCCGGTTCGTGCTGAAGACGGGCGTGCACAACGCGAACTTCGTGGCCGATTCCAACCCCCGCGGCGCGACGCTCCCGCCGGCCACGCCGCTGCTGCAGCTTCCCGGGCAGTCGTACGACGTCAAGGTCGAGATGGCGCCGGGCCGCTACTACTTCCACTGCGATCCGCACGCCTTGCTGGGAATGATCGGCTACGTGACGGTAGAGTAGACCATCGCGGGCGCGCGGCTGGAGATCAGCCGCGTGCCAGCCGCACCACGGCCCGCAGCTCGGCCCGGCCATCGATCGTGCGCCAGAGATTGTAGGCAAAGGCGTAGGCGCCGAGCGCGGCGAGCGTGCCGCCCAGGCCCAGGAGGGCGATCGGGCGCCGGCCGAGCACCGGCACGAGCAGGAATCCGAGCGCGAGCAGCACGAGTCCCACGTTCGCGAGCCACCAGTGCACGGCGGCAAGCCGCCGGCTGTGCAGCTCATGTCCGCTGAAGCGCGGGATGACGTGATAGGCGACGCCGAAGATCATCATCGCGACGAACCCGAGCAGGTTCATGTGCATGTGCGCTGGGCGCACGATGATCCACTGGGGCTGCACCGCCATGGCGACGCCCAGCGTCACGCCGGCGGCGAGCCAGGCCAGGCTCGCCTTGATGAACGCGCGGACGAACCACTCCATCACGCGGCCGCGGCGGTGAGCCGAAGCTCGTCCAGAAGCGCCGCGGCATCGAGCCCGTGTCGGCGCGCAACTTCGCCAAGTGGGAGTGCCCCGCCGCAGCACGTGTCGACGCCGACGCGTGTGAAGATGCCGAGGGTCTCGGGGTGCCGGCGAATGATCTCGTTGATGGTCCAGTCGACGTCGATCGGTTGATGAGCCTGCATTGATGCTCCTTGGGGCAGTGGTGTCCCGGAGACTAGCCCGTCGCCGGCCGCGAGGTTGTCGGGGGAATGCGCGAGGCGGCGTAGGGATTGCCCCCAACCAGGTGAGAAATAGTCGCACCCCGGGTGGACGCGGGCTCCAGGACGGTTAAGATGACGAAGGTCCCGCTGTCGGCTCGCGGTCTGCATCCCGGAGTACGCCATGACATTCTCGGCGCAGTTCACCGATTCGTCCGGTACCCGCTGGACCGTCTTCGAGAGTCCCGCGAACCGGATCACGTTCGACGACCGGGTCATCGAGGAGGCGCCGTCGCACCTCACGTTCGAGGCGACGCTCGGCGCACGGACCTATCTCCGCCGGCTGCGGAACTATCCGAGTTCCTGGCGCGAGCTCTCCGTCGCCTCGCTCGAGGACCTGCTCCATCGGGCCTCGAGTGTCGGAGGCGCCCGCAAGGGCGAGGAGTCAGAGGAAACGCGGCGGTCGATCGATCATCTCACGACGTGAGCGAATCGGGTCATCTGGTCTTTCCCTGAGCGGAGGCGGAATATCGCTCCGCCTCGCCTCCACCGTCGTCCGGCACGCGTCGGCGACGATTCAGCCGAGCCCGTCCTTCCTCCGGTCGTACCACTCCCCGGAGTCGGTCTCCGTCCGAGGTTCCGCGGATGCGCTCAGGATCTCCTGTGCCGACACGGCGCGCCCCGACGCCTCGACGAGCGGACGGAACGAAATGCGCGGCGCGGGCCGTTCGACCACGCGCTCGGCCGCACGCGCCAGGCGCAGCAGAACGTGCTCTTCCCACGGTCGTCCGATCGCCTGCATCCCGATCGGAAGTCCCTGGCGACTGGCGCCGGCGGGGAAGGCGATCGCAGGATGTCCGGTGAGATTCGCAATGCTCGCGAACCGCATCAGTGCGCACAGGAGAGCGACATCGGATTCGCCGCCGCGCAACGCATCGGCATGCACCTTGGGCGCGAGCGCGCCGGTCGCCGGCGTGACGATGACATCGGCGAGCTCGAGCGCGCGCGAGAGATGCTGCATGGCGCGTGTGCGAACGCGCTGGGCGTGCACGTAATCGCGCGCGGTGAATGCCCGTGCGATCGCCAGATTGATGCGGACATCCGTGCCGTGCTCGGTGCGGTGGCCGGCGTTCGCGGCCATCGCCTCGAGCATCTCGGCGGAGATCGTCACCGCATGGGCGACGCGCGCGTCCTCGAGCTCCGGGATGACGATCTCCCGCACGCGCGCGCCGGCGTCGATGAGTGCCGCGATCGTGCGATCGCAGGCGGCCACGATCTCGGGGTCGGCATCCTCGAACCAGGGGCGGAAGACGCCGAGCACGAGGCCCGCGATGTCGCCGCCGCCAATCCCGTCCACCCGGACCGGTGGCTGTGCGAGGGAATGGGGATCGCGCGCATCCGGACCGGCGATCGCGGCGTAGAGCAGCGCGGCATCCGCCGCGCTCGCGGCGATCGGACCGAGATGCGCCAGACTCCAGCACAGCGGCACGGCACCGTGCTCGCTCACCCGGCCGAATGTCGGCTTGAGGCCGACGACGCCGCACAGCGCCGACGGAATGCGGATCGACCCTCCGCCGTCGGCCCCGATCGCGACCGGGCAGATCCCGGCGGCGACCACCGCCGCCGAGCCGCTCGAGCTGCCGCCCGTGTGTCGCGCCGGATCGAACGGGTTGCGCGGCGTGCCGTGGTGCGCGTTCAGCCCCGTCACGCCGAGTCCGATCTCGTGCATGTTCGTCTTGCCGACCAGCAGGGCGCCGGAGGCACGGAGGCGTGCGACGACGGCCGCGTCCGCCGCCGCTCCCGCGCGCCCGAGAAACGAGGTACCGAGCGTGGTCCCGTACGGGCGCTGGTCGATCTCGTCCTTGACCGCGACCGGCACACCATCGAGTGGACTCAGCGCGGCCCCACGCTCGAAGCGGCGCGCGGCCTCACGAGCCTGCCCGAGCACATCCGCGCGGTTGGCGGCGATGAAGCCACGGAGCGGCGGAGTGGCCGCGTCGGACGCCGCGATCGCATCGAGGACCGCCTCGGCGACCGACACCGGCGACACGGCGCCGGTCCGATACGACTCCGCGTACTGGCGCACGGTTGTGTACGGGATCTCGCCGAGCGGCCGCAGGTCGGCGAGTTCCTCCACCCCGCGCGCCGGCGTATGCGGTGTCGCGCGCTCGGCGGCGGTCCAGAGCGGCGCGAGGGTGGGTGGCCCGCCGGTCTCGCGAGCGCGGAAGGCATCGATCCCGGCATCGCGCATCAGTTTCGCCAGGATCAGTCGCCCAATGCCGCGGCGTTCCAGCATCGCCGCGAGCGCGCGCGCGGCGTGCCCTGCCACGCGCGGGAGCGCGGGCGTCTGCAGATCGTAGCTGGTCAACGGCGAGGTGTGTGCGGAGTCCGGCGGCACCGCCTCACGGCATGTCGGCCGGCGGCGGCAGCTGACCCGGCTCGAAGGTGAACGGCTGCTGAACGAGCTGGCGAACCCGGTGACCGTTCCTGATCGCCGGGCGGAAGAGCGCTCGCGTGAGCGCGGACATGACCGCGTCGGCGAACTCGCGGTGCGTGGATGAGACGACGCCCATCGTTTCCTTTTCGACTCGGCCGAGCGTGTCCACCACGAACTCCGCCACCACCTGGCCGCCAGTCCGCTCGAAGTAGAGTCGTTCCGGGTACGCGGGCCGCGCGGTGAGCGTATCGGTCAGCATGGCCACGGTGTCGACCTGGTCGACGGTAAAGATGCGGCTATCCTCGACGAGGTCCTCGAGCGCGCGCGCGTTCTCGCCGGGTCCGCGCCGCCGTGGCGGCGGCAGCTCCGAGCGCGACCAGATCACGATGACGCCGCAGGAGCCCTGTTTCCTGCTGTGGATGAACTGCGGCGGCACGGTCGACGGCCCCGAGTAGACCTCGATCCCCTCGATCGATCCGGGCGCAACGAGGTCCGGATCGAAGTACCCGGCGGCCGCCGGCGCTCCGTCGAGAAAGACGAGCGGCGTGCACGAGGCCGACCGGAAGTAGAGAACCGAGCGGAACCCATCGACGGTTCGTACGCGAACGCCCGGGATGCTGCGCAGCAGATCGGTCGTCCGGAACGGCGCGCGACGGTCGATGTCCTCGCGAGTGATGAAGCGGCCGAGGCCCTTGTCGCGGCGCGAGTAGAAGCCGGCGAGGCGGGCGCTCATGCCGCTCTGGGAGCCTTCCACGTGCACCGCCGCGAGCTTCGGTACGACACGGTGAAGCGTCACGGCGACCTCGAGCGTCTGTCCGGCCTCGAGCATCACCGAGGTCTCGGACGGCCGGAACCCGAGCCGTCGCGACTGAATGATGATCCGGCCCGCGGGCACGCGTTGCATCCTGAATGCGCCGTCCGCGTCGCTGGTCGCGCTGGCGCGCGTTCCGGCGACCGCGATCATCACGCCGGCGATGGCCGCGCCCTCGGCATCGCGCGCGGTCCCGGTCAGCGTGCCCGAAGGCTGGGCGGCAAGGGCGAGCGGCAGGGTGTGCAGGGCGGCGAGCAGCGCGACTCCGAGCATGGTGCGCGCGGCGAGTCGGCGTCGCGTGCTGGGCGACGCTGCGCTGAACGTAGAGGCGATCGCGAAGTGCACGCTCCCTCCCGGCCGAGGCCGCTCCGCCTGTTGCCCGCGGGGCGGTCGATGAGCAACTCCTGTTGCAATATCGAATCCGGCGCGCGAGGGCGCCAGAGCGCGGTCAGCGCGGAGCGCCCGATCGCAGGTCGTCCGCGCGTAACGTTGCCAGCTCCTGCTCAATGAGAGTCACGAGCTCGGACATCGACTGCGCGTCGAACAACAGCCGAACGCCTGCCGCGCCGTAGAGCTCGGGGAGGGTCCGCGTTCCTCCCAGCGCGAGCGCGTTCTTGTAGCGCCGCAGGGCACCACGTGGATCGTGCCGGCTCTCGCGCCACAGCTGCAGCGCGCCGAGCTGCGCGATGCCGTATTCGATGTAGTAGAACGGGTGCTTGAAGATGTGAATCTGCCGGTACCAGCGCGCGATGCGCTCCGTTTCGAGCCCGCTCCAGTCGACGCCACGTTCGAGTGCCGATCGGAGGCGCAGCCAGGCCGCATCACGTGCGTCGCGATCGTGCCCTTCGCCACTCGTGTAGATCCAGCGCTGAAAGGCATCGACGCCCGCAATGTGCGCGAGACTCGTGAGCACATCCTGGAGGTGCTCGATTCGTGCCCGGCGTGCATCCTCCGGCGCGTAGAATCCGGTGGGGAGCGCCAGGTGCGGAGCCGCGAGGAGCTCCATCGACATCGACGCCAGCTCCGCGGCCTCCATCCCCGTGCCGCGCTGCCAGATCAACGGAAGCGGGGCCGCCGCGAACGTGTGGAAGCAGTGGCCCGCCTCGTGGATCAGCGTCGACACATCATCCGGAATGCCGACGGCGTTCATGTGCACGAACGGACGCCCGCGCCAGTGGAGCGAGAGACAGTAGCCGCCCGGCGCCTTGCCTTCGCGGTTCTCCAGATCGAGCAGCCCCTCGCTGGCCATCAGCGCGAACTGATCGCCGAGCTCTGCATCGACGGCGCGGAAGATCCGCTCGCCGCCGGCAACGAACTCGCGCACGTCGCCGAACGGTTGGAGCGGCGGCCGATGCTGGGGATCGACGCCCAGGTCCCATGGGCGCAGCGTAGCCACGCCAAGCCGCTCGCGACGCGAGGCGTGCATTCGCTCGACCGCGGGCACGACTGTCGCCGCCACGGCGTCGTGAAAGCGGACGCAATCCTCGGGCTTGTAGTCGAAGCGATGAAGCTCCCGGAAGGCGTAGGCCTGATAGTCCGGAAACCCGGCGTTGCGCGCGACGCGCGCCCGCAGCTCGACCATGCGATCGAAGATCGAGGCGAGCTCCTCGCGCGCGGCCACGTACGGCTCGGCGGACCGGCGCCATGCGCGCTCGCGGACGTCGCGATCGACGACCTGCAGGTACGGCTGCAGCTGCTGGACGGTCTTGCGCTCGCCGTCCCAGAGCACCGTCATCGTGCCGACCGCCTTCTGGTAGGCGGAGCCGAGCTCCTCGAGCTGGGCGACGAGCGGCACGTTTTCGTCGCGGAAGATCTCGATGTCCGAACGAAACTCACGGATCGTCATCGCGAGATCGTCGCTTTCGTAGCCGGATGCGACGAGCCGCGCGGCGAGCTTCACCTGCCAGCGCTCGACCTCGGGCAGGATCTCCATCGAGAAGCGCAGATTACGCGCTTCGGCATCGCGATCGGCCGTGTTCGCGGTGTATCGCATGTACGCGAGCGCGGCGGCCTCGTCGACGACCGTATCCAGCGCGGACCACGCGGCCAGCCATGCCGGCACTTCCTCGCGCGCGAGCGGGGCCTCGGCGAGCGCCTCGTAATGCGGGGCGATGTCCGGCCACGTAGCATCGGCCAGGTCGGCGGGTCGTGCGGGAATGGAGGGCAGCAGCAGTTCGGCACTCACGCGATTTTCGCGGGCGACGGTCCGGTCCTGCAGATTCTCGGCACGCAGAGCTTTCCTCACAGGCGATCTGAGTTCGATGCGATGTCCGGTCGTGGGCCGCGGCGGTCCGTGAGGGCGCCAGCGAGCCTAACGGTCCGCGTTCGCGACCGGTTCCGCAAGAGTCGTCCCGCAACAGTTGCGTGGGGGAGTGAACCCGGCTCCCGCCGCCGGGGCTCTCGGCGTGCGTTCGGTCAGGACCGGACCGACGACATCGCGCGGGCGCGGCTCCTACCGCGCTCGCTCCTCGTACCCGTTCGCGTGCACGATCACGCACATCCGCCGGAATCGTGTGTGGTCCCCACACGAGATCCCGACGACGCGAATCGATGGATCAAAGAGGTTCGTGCGGTGCCCGCGAGAGGCGACGCCGTCGTCGACGATCAGCCCGATGACGACCTCCCTCGCAGTCGGTGGCCCGTAGGCGATGTTTTCGCTCAGGCTCTCGCGCCACGCACCGTAGCGCGCGACGCGGTCGGCGGCCTCGCTGCCGTCGCGACCGGCGTGGCCAGTGGCGCCGGTGCGGGCCTGATCGTGCACGTGATCGCGCGCGCCCCGGGACATGCCGCGCGAGACCGAGACCGCGGGCACCGGGGGCATGCGTCGAAGCACCGCGATCGCTTCGCGTACGGCCGCGGCGCCCTCGCGCGTCTCGACGGCGACCCGCGTGCCGGGCTCGCGCATCACCCGGCCGTCGAACCACGCGAGCCGCTCCTCGAGATGCCGTGCGTAGGCGCGAGGATCGGTCCGCGCCCCATTCAACTCCTCGAGTACGCCAACCTCGAGCGGAGAGAGGAACGCGCTCGCCGCCCGTGCGGGCAGCGAGGCGATGACGCCCGAGCTCGCGTCACGCTGAATCGCCTCCGCGCCCGAGGACGGCACGCACGCGATCGTGAAGGCGGCGTACACGAGCAGGAACCGTGATCCGGGGATCACGCCGGCCCGCTGGTCCGCGATGGTTCGGTCGAGTCGCACGTCGAAGGCTCCCGGTCGAGACGCAAGCATCTCCTACCCGTGCGAGGCGCCGGCGTTCGCGCGCTGGGCCGGGCCGCACGCGAAACGGGGCGAGCGCCACCTGGCTCGGTCGTGTGGTTCGATCTCCGCCACCTGCAATGCCGGAGGCCGCCAGCTCAGTCCAGCCGCGCGTACCCCAGCGCAGGCGCGGTGACGTCGCTCTGGAGCACGAGGCGATCGTCGCGCAGCGTGCCGTTCGTGAACGTCGAGCCCAGGCAGTTCGTGGAGAGCGGACACACGAACAATATCTCGAGCGTGCGAACGCGGAGCGTGTATCTCCCCGAGTACGTGATGCAGACCGTGGTGGCGTCCTGCTCGACGTGGTCGACGCGCATCTCGCATCGCTCGCCGCGCACCGACCCATCCGGTTCGAGTGTGAGTGTGTCGGAGAGGTACAGCAGCGCCTCGAGCGGATCGTTGACGACGACCGCCGGAACCGGGTGCAGCTCGACCGTCTCGAGTGCCCAGGTGCCGGTGATCGCGGCCGGTTCGAGCGGGAACTCGCCACAGCCGACCGGGAGCAGGAGCAGAACGCAGGCGCAGATTCGCGCGGGAAACGACATCGAGGATTCTCCCTGAAGCGCGATCGTCGTTGATCGCACCAGAGCAACCCTCGAGTGCACGAGAACGTCACGGTCGGCCGCTCACCGGCGGTAGGGTGGGCCGGGACCGCAACGATCATCGGGTCGCGGTTGTCCCCGGTCTGCGTGGCCCGGGAGCCGGCTACTCGAGCTCCGCGACGTAGCAGGGGTACTCCTGCTTGGCCGCGCGCGCGCGCGCCGGATCGATCTCCGCCGCCACCACGGGTTCCACCGGCGACGTCTGTGCCACGGTGTCCCCGTAGGGATCCACGATCCACCCGGCACCGCCGAACTCCTGCCCATGTGTGTCGCGGCCACCGCGGTTGGAGCTCGCGACCCAGCAGCCGGAGACGATGGCCGCCATCGAGACCGCCGTCTTCCAGCGACGCGTCGACGGGCGGGGCGTCGCGCGCGGCACGACGATCAGATCGGCGCCCATGCGTCCATACCGCCGCGCCCACTCGTTGAACATCACGTCGGTGCAGATCAGGAAGCCGACGCGCAGCCCCTCGATCTCGACCAGATCGAAGTGCGTCGGGCCGCGCACGAACCAGCGCGCCTCGTAGTAGCCCTCCTCATCGGGAAAGAACTGTTTCGTGTGCGCGCCCACGAGGCCGAGCGTCTCGTGCAGTACGAACGCCTCGTTCACCGCGCGTCCGTTCTCGATCACCGGTCGAGTGCCGAGAACGGCCGGCGTTCCGAGGTCGCCAAGCCGCGCGATCCCGGCCTCGTGGACGCGCTGGGAGTCCTCGAGCCAGGTCGCGTCCGGCGTCGGCCGCGCCGCGATCCAGCTGCCGAACGGCATCTCGTTCAGCAGGAGTATGTCGGCGGCGACCGCGCGAGCCCGGTCGGCGAAGGTACGCCAGCTCCGGCCGGCCGGGTCGAGCTCCGCGGGGGACTCACAGACGGCGAGTCGCATCGAGTCTGCCTCCGGATCGCTGGAGTGGCTTGCGCGTGCCGGATCGAGTCGACGGAAGGAATCCCCGCCTCCGCCCTCGTCGCGATTGTCGCCGGAACGTCGGTGTTCGTCAAGGGACATTACATTTGCCGAACGATGACCCCCCCTCCGCTAGATCGCGCGCCGGCGCTCCCCATCGACGACGCGATTCCACCACTCCGGCTGGCGCTCCGCTCCCATCGCGCGGCCGTGCTCCGGGCCCCGCCCGGAGCGGGCAAGACGACGCGCGTTCCGCTCGCGCTGCTCGACGAGCCGTGGCTGGCCGGCCGTCGCATCGTGATGCTCGAGCCGCGCCGTCTCGCCGCACGCGCCGCCGCCGCGCACATGGCGTGGCTCCTCGGGGAGCAGGTCGGCGGGACCGTCGGATACCGCGTCCGCCTCGACACGCGCGTCGGCGCGCGCACGCGGATCGAGGTCGTCACCGAGGGCATCCTCACGCGGCTCCTCGAGGACGATCCCGCCCTCGACGGCACTGGCCTCGTCATCTTCGACGAGTTTCACGAGCGCAGCGTGCATGCGGATCTCGGACTCGCGCTCACCCTCCAGACGCGCGAGCTGCTGCGAGAGGACCTCGCGCTCCTCGTGATGTCGGCCACCCTCGACACGGCCCCCGTGGCGGCGCTGCTCGGCGATGCGCCGGTCATCGCCAGTGAGGGGCGGAGCTTTCCGGTGGAGACGCGCTACGTCGCGCGGCGGCCGCAGTCGCGGGTCGAACCGCAGGTCGCGGCCACCGTCCGCGACGCGCTCGCGCGGGATGCCGGCGATGTGCTCGTCTTTCTCCCGGGTGCCGCGGAGATCCGGCGCGTCGCCGCCCTCCTGGACGACGTCCGCCGGGATGCGTCGCTCTCGGTCATCGCGCTGCATGGCATGCTGCCGCTCGCCGATCAGGATCGGGCGATCGCGCCCAGCCCACGCGGCTGCCGCAAGATCGTTCTCGCTACCGCGATCGCCGAGACGAGCCTCACGATCGAAGGCGTCCGCGTTGTGATCGACGCGGGATTGATGCGCGTGCCGCGCTTCTCCCCGCGCTCGGGGATGACGCGACTGGACACCATCCGCGTCTCGCGCGCTTCCGCCGATCAGCGGCGTGGCCGCGCCGGACGCGTCGCGGCGGGCGTCTGCTACCGGCTCTGGTCGGAGCACGAGGAGGGACACCTCGTCGACGCCACGTCGCCCGAGATCCTCGAGACCGACCTCGCGCCGCTGGCGTTGACGCTCGCGGATGCCGCGATCGCCGACCCGTCGATGCTGCGCTGGCTCGACCCGCCCCCCGCAGCCGCGTTCGCGCACGCGCGTGAGCTCCTCGGGCAGCTCGGCGCGCTCGATGCCGGTGGGCGGATCAGCGAACACGGGCGCGGCATGGCTCGGCTCGCGATGCACCCGCGGCTCGCGCACATGGTACTGGCCGCGATCCCGATGGGCTACGGCGCGCTCGCGTGCGACATCGCCGCGCTGCTCGGCGAGCGCGACATCCTGCGGGGCGAAGGGGCGATGCCGGATGCCGATCTGCGCCTCCGTCTCGAGGCCCTGCGCGCCCGCGGTGACGGCGCGACGCGGTCGATGGGGCACGGCGCGACGGTCGACCTCGATGCCCTCTCGCGCGTGCGCCGGCAGGCGCGCCAGTGGCGGGCGCAGCTCGAGGTTCGCGATTCGGGAGCGGCCGACGACATCGCGATGACCGGTACGCTGCTCGCGCGTGCGTATCCGGACCGCGTCGCGCAGCGGCGCGACGACGGCGGACGGTTTCTCCTCCGGTCCGGCCGCGGAGCGGCGCTCGCGTCGCCGCAGACACTCAGCGTCGCGGACTACCTCGTCGTCGCCGAGCTCGATGACCGGCGCCCCGAGAGCCGGATCTTCCTCGCGGCGCCGGTGGCGCTCGATGACGTCGAGGTCAGTGTCGGCGATCAGATCCAGCGCGAGGCGCTCGTCGAGTGGGATGCCGTGACGCGCGGCGTCATTGCCCGCCGACGCGAGCGACTGGGGGCGTTGATCCTCGCCGATGCCCCGCTGCGCGATCCCGATCCGGCGGCCGTCACCGCCGCGCTGATCGAAGGCATCAGGACGCACGGCGTCGCATCGCTTCCGTGGAGCGAGAGCGAGAACCGCGTCCGCGAGCGCATCGCGTTTCTCGCGCGGCACGAACCGGGGTGGCCGGACCTCTCGGATGAAGCGCTCACCGACACGATCGGAGCGTGGCTGGCGCCTCATCTCCCCGGGATGCGGCGGCTCGCGGATCTCGAGCGGCTCGACCTGACATCGCTCCTGCTCGGCACCCTCGACTGGCGGCGGCGGCGCGCGCTCGACGAACAGGCGCCCACGCACTGGACGGTGCCCAGCGGCTCGCGCATTCCGATCGACTACGGTGATCCCGAGGCGCCCGTGCTCGCGGTGCGTCTCCAGGAGATGTTCGGCTGCACGGAGACGCCGCGTATCGCCGGTGGCCGCGTACCGCTGACGCTACACCTCCTGTCGCCCGCGCACCGTCCCGTGCAGGTCACTCGCGACCTCGCCGGCTTCTGGCGTGGCGCGTACTTCGAGGTGCGCAAGGATCTTCGGGGGCGCTACCCGAAGCATCGCTGGCCGGACGATCCACTCGCCGCCGCGCCGACAAGCCGCGCGAAGCGAAGAGGGCAGTAGGGAGACTCTCCGGGGTCGAGCGCGATCCGCCGGGGTCGAGCGCATCCGCCGGGGTAGAGCGCGATCCGCCGGGGTCGAGCGCGATCCGCATCCGGCTGCTACGAGCCTGCCTCCCCGAGTGTCAGCGAGATGCGCAGGCGCTCGCCGTTCGGCGGACGCACCAGAGTCAGCGTCACGCGGTCCCCGGGGCGCCGCGAGCGCAGGAACCGATGCAGATCCCCGGCGGTCGCGACGTCTTCGTCGTCTATCCGCACGACGATGTCGGCGAGCTGGATGCCTGCGCGCGCGGCCGGGGAGCCCGATACCAGGTCCATCACGATCACGCCCGATGCCACCGGCAGCTCGAACTGTCGAACGAGGACCGGATCGATGTCGCGGGTATGGATCCCGATCACCGCGCGTACCACTCGGCCAGTCGTCAGCACCTGTTCCGCGATGTCACGGGCGAGGTTGATCGGCACCGCGAATCCGAGTCCGACCACGCCCGGGGCGCCGAGGACAACGGTGTTGATCCCGATCACGCGGCCCCGCGAGTCGAGCAGCGGCCCACCGGAGTTGCCGGGATTGATGGCCGCGTCCGTCTGAATGAGCTCGCTGAGCGACGTGCCTTGCGCGACGCGATTGAGCGCGGAGACCACGCCGGTCGTGACCGTGCGCTCGAGGCCGAGCGGATTGCCGATGGCGATGGCGGTCTGTCCGACCGCGAGCTCGTCGGAGTCGGCGAGCGGCGCGGTGGGCAGATCCCGGAGCGGAATCCGGACGACCGCGATGTCGACGAGGGGATCACCGCCGATCACGTCGCCGCGCACCCGGCGGCCATCGGCGAGTCCGACGGTCACGGCGGCCTGAGAACCGACGACGTGCGCGTTGGTGAGCACCACGCCATCCGCTCGCACGATGACCCCGGAGCCCGATCCGGCCTGCGTCAGGACACTGACCACCGCGGGTGAGACGTCGCGCGCGACCCGGATGACGTTCTGTTCATCCTGTCCCAGCGCGAGTGCCTGCGCGTGCGCGACCGGGATGAGCTGGCCGGCGATTCTTCCGCTCTCCGCTGCCTCGCGGGTGACCACGCCCGCGGTCGCGCCAACGATGAGTCCGAGCGCCACTGCTATCCAGGCGTATCCGCTTGCTCGCACGCTGGGCATTCCTCCCCATCAGCTCGGTACGACGGCGCGCGCCGCGCCTCCGGCGCCGACGTTGGACGCGCTCACCGGACGCGACGCACGAATCGTGCGCTCGATGTTGGACACCGTCACGGCGAGGCGGACGATCGACGGTGTGTGCGCGAGTCAGGTGTGCGCGCGAGTCCGGCAATCCGATTCGGCGAAGTCGAGGTGTCGTTCGAGGTCGCATCCGGTGAGGTGCGCGCGCGCGAGTCGCCGCGCGAGCGCGCTCGCGAAGGGATGGTTGCTGACGAACGTTGCGGTCCAGTCTGCCCGATTCGGTGAATCTTCCCGATTGACGTCATGACGATTGCGACGCATGATGCACGTGCATTCGTCGCAACGGTCGGGCGGCGGATGCATGTCTGTCGAGGGGACGCCGTCGACGGATGGCTCGTCGGGAATTCGACACCGACGGGACGGCCGTGAGGTCGCTGGCCACGTGCCGATGCTCCCCGGATTCGGGAGCGCCTGAGTCGGGACCGTCCGACAGGGGTAAGGGAAGTCGATCGGGTCACGCACGAACGTGACGTCGAGTCAAGTTGGTCGAATCCCGCCAGCGAACAGGAAGCCCCCCGATGCGGCGTGCCGCTTCGGGGGGCTTCTTCGCGCGCGCCGGCTCGCGGGTGTCGGCGCGCGCGCCGGCCCGCGGAACACGACGGCACCGAACTGGCATGGCGAAGTGAACCGTGCGATACTCGCGCGACCGTTGCGGCCACCCGAGGAGGACCAGATGGACACCCACTCGCCCGAACCGCTTCCTCAGTCGACGCCCGACCGGCTTCCCGGAGCCTGGCCGGATTCACCGCCGGTTCCGTCGCTCGAATCGTTCCCCGGCCCGGATGAGCCGCCGGTTCGCATCGCCGACGTGCCGCCGAACACCCCGGGTCCCGGGATCGCGACGGATTCGCGCTGCTGAAGAGCGCGCGTCGCTCAGCCCTCGAGCTCGCGGGCGAGCATCGCGGCGAACTCGCGGTGCGGGACCGGCAGCCGGCACGTCGCGACCCCGCGTCGCTCGCCCGCGCGTACCAGCGCGCGCCGGTCCCCGCCGGATGCGAACAGCAGCAACCGGCTGCCGGCCTCGCGCGCGAGATCGTACACCCTGTCATCCTCGGCGGACTGATGGTCGATGTCGAGCAGCACGAGCCCGGGATTCACCCGTCCGATCGCATGGAGCGGCGTCTCACCCCGCTGCAGCGTGATCGGGTGATGGCCGGCGACCTCGACGAGACTCTCGACGAGCGCACCGGTCAGGGCGTGATCGGCGACCACCAGGATCGGGCGCTCGCGTTCCGCGCCGCGCCGCGACGCCCGCTCCGGGTCGCGAGGCGGGGTACGATCGGGGATGTCGGGCGTGTCGGCGAAGAGCACGCGAGGTAACTAGCCGCGCCGCGGCGCGGCCGCCGTAATCCGCGTCACACCGGCAGCGGAGCGCGGGCTTGGAGAACCGCGGCACACCCGTTGCGCTGAGCCGGACGGCGAGCGCGATCGACCGACCACCCCGCACCGCGTGGAGCGCCCTCACGGGAGTCCGCCATGGATCGAACACCACACCAGAAGCCACCGCTCCACCCGATGCTGCACGAGGCGCACGAGACGCTGGAGGACGCGCTCGATGAGGCGTGCGCCTCGAAGCCAGCGGAACAGGAGACGACGGGCGAGATGATCCGCCTCGAGGAGAACCTCAGCGTCGCGGCGGAAGCCGCGAAACGAGCGGTGTCGATCCGCCGGCGCATGCGCGATGAGGAGGAGCGCGCGACCGAACCGGTCACGAGTGAAGAGCAGGACGCCGAGTCCGGAGGCGCATGATGCGTCAGGGAGGGGAGGCCGCGCCCGCGTTCCTCAGAATCGGACGACCGGGAGGGCTCGCCGAGTCGACGGCGAACACCGCGTCGTCGGCCGGAATGCCGCGAAAGAACGTCTCTTCGTGAAAACGGCCGCGCGTCGGCGGGTGGGGGACGACGATCACCACGCGTGAGCCCCGCACGAAGACGAGGAGCGCCGAATCGCCCCGTGCCGCCAATCGCTCGTCCGGGAGCTCCTCAGCCGCGGTACCGAGCGCCTCACGAATCGATTGGGCGGAGGCGTCGGCGGGAAAGATCCACATCCGCTCGAACGCGAACGGCATGAGCTCGACGATCTGCACCCGCGCGCCCGGGCCATGCGCGGCCTGGGTGAAGATCGACCGGCTGATCAATCCGCTCGGATCGCCGCAGCCGGCAGCGGTGGCGAGCATCAGCGACAGAAGGCCGGCGAGCGGGGTGCGGGTCGCGTGCACTCTCAGGGTGGCGCGCACCGTCAGTTGAAGGCGCGACCGATGCTGATCCCGAAGCGCGTCGCGTATCCGCGACGTGGATACGCATCCTCCTCGGCGCCGAAGCCGTAGATCGGCGTGAAGCCGACCCGGACCAACCACTCGTTGGCGGGAAGCTGGTGGCGGTAGCCAATGGTCGCCGTGCCCGACCAGTAGCTGGCTCGCTGGGAGCCGTCGCCGCCGCTGGCGAGCTTGTCCCACGCGCCGACCAGCACGCCGGCCCCGAGCTCGACGTGGTGCGGCCCATCGCCTCGGCGAAGAATCAGGTTGTACATCACCGGGAAGTTGAGCTCCGTCTCCGTGATCGACTGCGACGATTCGCCGCCGGTCCAGATCGCGCCGCCGACGCGCAATCGGTGGCGCTCGCTGAATGCGCGCTCATAGTTGATCGAGTACCGGGAGGCGTTGCCGCCGAGCTCCAGGTACACGGCATGCCGCTGGAGGGCGACCACCGGCTCCTGGGCCGCGCTCGATCGCGGCGCGACGAGGACGAGCGCGGCAACGGCGGCGTGCACGAGTAGGAGCTTCACTACGGCCTCCGACGGGAGTGCGGGATGCGGTGCGGTGCGCAGGCGATTCCCGCGAACGGTACGCCGGAGATCGGCGCGGCAGGCGCGATGGCGTCGCCAAGCTGGGGGTGAACGCCCCGGGCCCGCAAGGCCATGCGTCACTCGCGATGCACCGGTGCTCGCGCGACATCCGGGCGGGACTGTGCGCCGCGGGCCTCGGTCACGCGTGCTCCAGATACTTCGTGCGGAGACCGTCGACGTGGTGCAGCTCGTGGCCGGCGATGATGTACGCCAGCGCGCGGGGGGTGACCGCCGAGCCGCTCGCCGTGCCACGGCGCGTGAGCGCGGTCTCGTCGAGGTGCTGGAACAGGATGATCGTCGACCGCCGGACCACTTCCAGCTCCTCGGCCAGATTCGCGATCGTACGCTGTCCGAAATTGCCGTTCGGGACGTAGTCGTCCTGCTCGTATCCCGCCAACGGCGTGGCATCGCCACGGGCGATCCGCAACGCGCGATAGGCCATGATGCGCTCGGTGTCGATCACGTGGCCGATGACTTCCTTGATGGTCCACTTGTCGGGGGCGTAGCGGTAGTCGCCGCGAGACTCGGGGATGCCGCGCAGGAGCGCGAGCGTCGTTCCCAGCTGTGCGCGGAGGGCGCCGCGCAGATCGCCCTCCGGGACACGCTTGACGTAGCCGGCATAGAAGGGGGCGTACTCCTCCTCGCCGGGTCGGGCGATGCTGATGCTCATCCAGGCTTTCCTCCGCGGGGGCGCGAGCTCATGCCCGCAGCTTCTCGAGGTGCGTCCGGCGCAGCTTGGCGATCTTCGGCTCGATGACGATCCGGCAGTAGGGCTGTGACTGGTTCTGCCGATAATACTCCTGATGGTACGCCTCCGCTGGCCAGAACTCGGGTACCGCGACGACCTGCGTGACGATCGGCGCATTCCACACGCCCCCTTGCTCGAGCTCCGCGATCGTCGCCGTCGCGACCTGCTGCTGCTCCGGCGAGTGGTAGAAGACGACGGAACGGTACTGTGTCCCGATGTCGCCGCCCTGCCGGTCGAGGGTCGTGGGGTCGTGGATCGTGAAGAAGACGTCGAGCAGCTCGCGATAGGAGATCGCGGAGGGGTCGAACGTAATCCGCACGACTTCGGCATGGCCGGTGTCGCCGCCACAGACGTCGCGATAGGACGGATTGGGCGTCTCGCCGCCGGCATAGCCGGATTCCACCCGCTCGACGCCGCGAAGCTGGCGAAATACCTCGTCGAGGCACCAGAAGCATCCGCCGCCGAGCGTGGCGGTCTCGCGGGTCGAATCGGGCGACATTCTAATGAATCTCCTGTTCACGTGGCACGGGTGACGTTACCGACGGGCGTCGGGCTGCGCCAGCGGAGGAACCGGTGCGGTCGAGGACCGGACCGGCGCTCACGTAGTCCGTGGGCTCGCCGCCGACCCGTCCAGCACGGGGTCGGTGCAGTACCGTCACTCGCCTCGCAACACCGTCAACCCGAGTGCAGCGAGGGATCCGGCGCCCTCGTCCGTCGAAACGCGTGCTTCCACACTCGCCACGGCGTCGGCCGAAACCTTGCGGAAGGAGAGCGCATGGCAGCGACTGACACCAGGACTCGATCGAAGCGCTCCACGAAGACATCCACGAAGACATCCACGAAGCGCTCGGCGAAGCGGTCAGCGAAGCGAGTGCCACCCCGCTCGCGTGCAAGCGCACCCGCCGCCGTCGAGATCCCGCCCGGCGCCAACCTGTGCGAGCTGTCGCTCGACGGCCGCACGGTCCGGCT
>CAYLPM010000250.1:0-5574 GCA_964385525.1 uncultured Gemmatimonadaceae bacterium | reverse complement strand
GCTCGGCACGGCGGCGTTCATCGTCGAGAACGTGAGCGACCAGTTGCCACGGATCGCGCTGCCGGCGATCCTGATGGCCGTGTGCATGATCGTCGCGTTCTCGATCGGCTCGTCGTGGGGTACGTACGCAGTCGTGTTCCCTCTCGCGATGCCACTCGCGTACGCGGTGAGCCCCGATCCGGCGTTCGTCGCGGTCTCGTTCGGCGCCGTGCTCGGCGGCGCGGTGTTCGGCGATCAGTGCTCGCCGATCTCGGACACGACGATCCTCTCAGCGCTCGCCTGCGGCGGCGACGTGATGGATCACGTGACGACGCAGCTCCCGCTCGCGCTGGCGGCGGCTGCACTGGGGGCGGTGGCGGCGACCGTGGCGGCGGCGACAGTCGTGTGACGTGCCACGCGCTGGACGGCAGCAGAGGGCATCGCCGCCGCTACATCCGGCGCATTTCGAGCCACTCACCCGGCCCCGCGCCCTGACGCGCGAGCGAGGTCACGCGCCCGATCCGGAGTTCCATGAGCTCGAGCCGCACCCCCGACCATCGCTCACGATGGCGAGTCATCGGCGAGCTCGAGGATGCCGCTGATGGAGCTGAACGACCTCGCGTACTCGAGGTCGGCCCGCTCGAGCACTCGAGTCGGCAGGGCGTGAAGGTCCGTCAGCCGGACCAGGCTGAGTCGTTGCCTCCGAGGCCCTCGCTCACTGCATTGGTCGCAACAGATGCGGCGCGTAAGTCCGGCTCACACGCAGCTGCTGACCGCCGTGCAGGATGACCAGGTAGTCGCCGCCAAACCAGGGCTGCACCTCGCGGATGCGCTCGACGTTCACGATCGTCGAGCGGTGCACGCGGACGAACTGCGCGGGATCGAGACGGGCGAGGAGTCCGGTGAGGCTGAGGCGCACGCGCAGGGCTTGCGCACCGACGTGGAGTCGCACGTAGTTGCCGGCACCCTCGAACCAGTCGACCTCGCGCACCGGTACGAGACGCACCCGATCGTCCGCGCGCACCGTCAAACGGGAGATGTAGCCGCCCCCGCGGCTCGCGATTCCCTCGCCGCTCTCACCCGGCGCGCGGACCATCGACAGGAGCGCGCCGAGCCGCCGTCCCATCTCGCCATCACGCTCGAGCCGAAGCTGCGCACGGGCGCGCTCGACGGCGCTGCCAAGCCGCGCGTCGTCGAATGGCTTTAGCACGTAGTCCAGCGCGTTCACCTCGAAGGCGCGCAGGGCGTGGGCGTCGTAGGCGGTCACGAACACCACCGCCGGCATTCGGTCGACGCCGATCCGCTCCACGACCGCGAAGCCGTCGAGGTCGGGCATCTGCACGTCGAGGAAGATCAGGTCGGGCTCGTGCCGCTCGATCGCCGTCACCGCCGCGCCACCGTCACCGCATTCGGCGATCACGCGGACGTCGCCAACGCGCTCGAGGGCAACGCGGATACAGTCGCGCGCCAGCGGCTCATCGTCGATGATGATGGCGGTCAGAGCGTGGTCGACCGCGTCGTGGTCAGGCCGTTCCACTGGCATGTACCTCCAGGACCGCGCGGTGATAGGGCAACCAGAGGCGCGCGCACACCCCGCCCCCGGGCACATCGGAGAGCAACAGTCCTGCCCTGGCCCCGTAGAGCTCCTCCAGTCGGGCGCGCGTATTGGAGAGGCCCACGCCCTCGCGCGACGGCCCATCGCCGTTCGGCCCGAAGCCCGCACCGGTGTCACACACCTCGAGGATCAACCGTTCGTCCTCGCGTCGCGCGAGGATGCGCACGCGACCGGGCCCCGCGCGCCGCGCGATGCCGTGGCGTAGCGCATTCTCGACCAGCGGCTGGAGTACGAGTACCGGAACGAGCCCATCGCGTGCCGCGGCGGCGATGTCCATATCGACCGTCAGCCGATCCGCGAAGCGCACGCGCTCGATCGCCAGATACCGCTCGAGCAACGCGAGCTCCTCGCCGAGCGGCAATTCCTGCCCCGAGTCGCGATCGAGCGTGAGACGCAGCAGATCCCCGAGCTGCGCGATCACGAGCACCGCCTCGTCGTTCCGCTGCCGCCGCACGAGCCCGGCGACCGCGTTCAGCGAGTTGAACAGAAAGTGCGGATTCAGCTCCATGCGCAGGGCGCGCATGCGTGCCTCGCCAGCCCGCAGCTCGAGCTGGACCGCGCGCGCGCGCAGTCGCGCGGACATGAGGGCGCTTTCGCGATACCGGCGCGAATAGTCGATGGCGTACCACGCTCCGACGACGCCCCAGTACGTGACGAGGTTGAGGATCAGGAACATATTGATCCATCGCATGATCGTCATCGGCAGCGTCGGCGAGCCCGGCACCAGCGACGGATCCAGCCGCTGGATGATCGTGACGTAATACAGCGCTCCGATGACGACCAGGTGCACCGTCGCGATGACGATCGACGCGCCCACGTGCACCCCGAGCGACCGGAGGCGATGACGGTCATCATCCAGCCTCGCTCGCGAGGCCAGCCAGACGATGACCGGCGTGAGCGCCGCCCACCCGTACCACCAGGGCATGTTGCCGATCAACGCCTGGACCCACCCGCTCGGCCCGCCCTGCAGGCGCATCGTGACGTAGCCCTTGGCCGACTCGGCGAGGCCGAAGAGGGTCCAGAAGCCAAGCACCGCGAACCATGCCGAGACGCGGCTCGACGGCGGCGTGAACGACGCGCCGTCGCCGGCGAGGTCGAGGGCTGGGTCGCGCTGTGGAGGAGGGCCGCCGTTTTCCATGCGCGAGCGTAGGGGCTCGACGCGGGTCCGCGCAAGAGCGCAGGTGCGAACCGCGCTCGCCGCGCACGAGCGGAGCGGGCGTGGGCTGAACCGGCGCGCTGCCGCGGTCGGCCCGATCTCCCGGGTACGCGCCCGCGCGGCCGCTGTTCACCGATTCGCACCCGCCTCTCACGAGTCGCACCGGGAGCGCACGATGCGCATCACGACGCTGGCAGCGCCGCGCGACCTGTCGGTACCGTGCGCCGTGCCGTCGATCGCGATCCTTGCCACCGATCGTGGAATCATGCCGCCGAGTCGCGGTACCGCGACGCCGATCGCGATCTCGCCGCCGCATCGACTCACTTCTCCGGAGGATCCATGAGAACCCGAACGACCTTGTTCGCCACGGTACCGACCGTCTTCGTCACGCTCGCCTGCGCTGACCAACCGCCCGCGGCGCCCCCGACCAACCTGCCCGCGGCGCTCGGCGCCGCCGCCGTACTCCCGCTGGACGCGTTCGGTCTGCACGCGCCGGGGCTGGCCGGTGCCGGGTGCGTGGCACCGCAGTACCGGCAGTTCGACTTCTGGCTCGGGCAGTGGGAAGTGCTGGACCCGACCGGCGTGGCATTCCTCGGGACGAACATCGTGGAGCAGGAGCTCGACGGCTGCGCGGTCGAGGAGAACTGGACGGGCTCGGGTGGCGTGCGCGGACGCAGCATCAACAGCTACGACGCAAGCACCGACACGTGGAGTCAGTTCTGGGTGGCCGCGGGGGGCGGTCTCGGCGGCGTTCTGCTGCTCGAGGGCGGCCTCGAGGGCGAGAGCATGGTCATGAGCGGCGACCGCGTGTTCGCGGACTTCGGCGGGTTCACGATCACCGACCGCATCGCGTGGACGGTGCTGCCGGATCAATCCGTGCAGCAGTTGATCACCACCGACCCCGACAACGGCACGTTCGACGGACGCTACCACCGGCGGGAGCAGGTGACGCCGCCGGCCGAGCAGTTCATTCCGACGTGCAGTCAGCGCGCGACGAGTCGCGAGTTGGACTTTCTGCTCGGCGGCTGGGTGTTGCGGCCCGGCCCGAGCCACGCTGCGGACGGCGGTTCGGTGACGAGCGTGGTGACGACGGATCTGAACGAGTGCCTGATCGAGGAGCGCATCTCCGGCCCCGGCCGGTACGAGGGGTGGAGCTTCGCCGTCTGGAGCGCGATCGATCACGACTGGCATCGCTGGTACGTGGACAACGAGGGTCGGCGGCTCGTGCTGCGGGGCGGCATGTCTGGCGATGCGATGGTGATGTCCGGCCAGCACCGTTCGACGAGCGGCGGCGTCATCGACGTGCGCATCTCGTGGACGCCTGCCGCGGATGGGGACGTCGCGCAGCGGTGGGAGCTCTCGCGCGACGGCGGTGCGAAGTGGCGCCATGTGCGTACGGTGCGCTACGCGCGACAGTAGGTACGGTCGCGGGACCGGGCGCCGGGGGCTCATTTCTTCCCCTTCGACCAAGCGTCGCGAACCGTGAGCGTGTCGGAGTGGTCCGGCGTTCGTCCCCGCCAGGCGCAGATCGCCCTCGGGACAAGTGCGGTTCGCGCCAGAGGCAGTGCCTCGCGGCGCGAGCCGCGCTATCATGCCTCCGCCATCAACCCCGCTTGGAGGAGGCTCCATTCATGCGCGCCCGATACCGCGGCCGCCGTCCCACGCCGCACCGCATCACCGCGATCATCGCGCTCGGCACGATTGGTACGCTCGCCGCGTCTGCCTCCGCGTGCGCTCGGCAGGCCGAGCTCGATCGCGTCGGTGTGGTGGTGCAACCACCGAACCAGACGAGCATGCGCCAGTCAGGACGCCTGCTCGTCGCCAACCAGCGGTCGGCCAACGCGTCCATCATCGATCTCGCCAGCGGCACTGTGACGACCGTGGCGGTGGGAGAGGGTCCGCACGAGGCGGCGATCTCACCCGATGGACTGTGGGGCGTCGTGACGGTCTATGGACAGCAGACTCCCGGTAATCAGCTCGCGATCGTGGACATGGCACGGGGCGAAGTCGTTCGACTGGTCGACCTCGGAGACTACCGGCGGCCGCACGATGTCGTGTTTCTCCCGGGCTCGTCGAGCCGAGTCGCCGTGACCTCGGAGGCATCGCGCAACGTGGTGGTGGCCGACATCGCTCGCGGAACCGTCGAGGCGAACGTGGGCACGCAGGCCCAGGGCTCGCACATGCTCGCGCTGGCGGCCGATGGGAGGACTCTGTTCACCGCCAACATCCCTGCGGGCAGCGTGTCGCAACTGGATCTGACCGCCCGCTCGTTCGTGAGGGAGATCGCCGTCGCGCCGGTGACGGAAGGGATCGCGATCACGCCGGATGGGAGCGAGGTCTGGGTCGGGAGCAATCAGGCGGGCACGGTGAGCATCATCGATGTCGCGAACGGGTCGGTCGTCGCGACGATCGACGACCTGGGGGTGCCGTATCGCATCGCCATTTCGCCAGACGGGCGGTGGGCGGTGATCCCGGATCCGCAGGGGAATCGCGTGCACATCGCGGACGTGGCGGGTCGGCGGGTGGTGGCCACCGTGGACGGGATGACATCGCCGCGCGGCACCGACATCGCGCCCGACAATCGGACGGCGTTCGTCACGTCGGGGCCTGAGGGCGCCGTCTACGTGATCGATCTCGTGACCCGGGAGATCATCGCGAGGCACGGGGTCGGGATATCGCCGGATGGCGTGGGATGGGGACCGGGCGGGGGATCGTGAAGGCGGCCATCGGCGCGCGGGCGCCGAGCCTGTGTTGCGGCTGGTTATGACGCGGGCGGGTGCAAGCGCTGGCTCGCGGGCGGGCCGGGCGGCATCGTGGTGCTCGG
>CAYLPM010000249.1:0-16460 GCA_964385525.1 uncultured Gemmatimonadaceae bacterium | reverse complement strand
ACGAGGGGCAGCGCCCGCGCCCGCGCGTCCGCCACGTACACGCTGATGTTCCAGCAGTTCTGCGCCACCCACCACAGGCACACGCTGGCCGAGTGCCGTTCCCCGCGCCGCGCGAACTCGATCACGAACGCCATCGGCACGATGATCTGGAACAGCGTCCCGCCGAGAAAATGCATCACCTCGCCGAACGGCGTGAAGACGAGATGGCCCGTCTCGTGGATCGCGAGGTCGACCGCGTCGAGGAAGCTCCACGCCGACGGATCGCGGAGCAGCACGATGCCGTAGAGCGCGAGAAACGCGGTCAGTCCGATGCGGGCGTAGCGCGCGGTCATGTCCGTGGGACGAGCACGAACGAACTCGTGCAACGCGCGACACTGGCATTCTCACTGCCCGAGGGTCAACTTAGTCTCCCCGCGGCGGCGCGCTCCCGGCGCAGGTCCCGACCGCCGCGTCTTCGATCGCACTCCCGCAGGAGCGCTCCGCGCCGAGATCTCCTGTCACCTCCCTCTTCAGCACGGAGATCATCATGGCGCGAATGCCCACGCGGTGCTCGGCGATCCTCGCCGCCGCGCTGGTGATGTCGGCCCCCGCGACGCTCGTCGCGCAGCCAGGCTCCACCGACCGATACCTCGATCATCAGCAGCTGACGCAGGCACTCCGCTCTCTCGCCGACCGCCACCGCAGCGTCGCGACGCTCACGAGCCTCGTGAAGACCGACGCCAATCGCGACCTCTGGCTGCTGACGCTCGGGCGAACCCAGGGGCGGTCGCTGGATTCCCGCCCGGCGCTCCTCATCGTCTCGAATCTCGAGGCCAACTACCTGATCGGGAGCGCGACCGCACTCCACACGGCGGAGCACCTTCTCTCCCGGTACGGTCAGGATTCGACGATCACCCGACTCCTCGATACGCGCACGATCTACATCATCCCGCGCGCGAATCCCGATGGCGCCGAGCTCGCGTTCACGATGCCTGGGTACGAGATCGCGTACAAGCCGCACCGGGTCGATCCCGCGAAGGGTGGACTGAACCTCCGCGAGCTCGGAGCGGATCTGAACGGCGATGGACTCATCACGCAAATGCGGGTTCGGGATCCCGAGGGCGAGATGATCCCGGATCAGGCCGACGGCCGGGCCATGCGCCAGGCCGAACGCGCGAAGGCCGAACGCGGCCTCTACAAGCTCATGGTCGAAGGGATCGATCCTTCCAACGTGGACGCGTACGTCGCCACGGGCACGGACGGCGTCGACCTCAATCGGAACTTCCAGCACGAGTACCTCTATTTCCGTCCGCACGTCGGCCCCCACATGGTGAGCGAGGTCGAGACGCGGGCACTCGTCGACTTCGTGCACGACCGCCACAACATCGCGGCCGTTCTCACGTGGTCGCCCTACGACAATCTGCGGACGCTGCCGCCGACCAATCGGCGGGTTCCGGAAGGCGTAACCGGCAACCCACCGCGCGTTCCGACCAACATCCTGCCCGAGGACCGGCCGTTCTTCGAGTACGTGAGCGGTCGCTTCCACGAGATCACGGAGCAGCGCGGAACGGGCGCGGCGAACGAGGCCGGCTCCTTCGCGCAGTTCGTGTACTACCAGGTCGGACTGCCGTCGTTCACCACGCCGGTGTGGACCGTCGAGTCCGTGGTGGCGCAGAGCACGACGCCGGCGAGCGGCGGCCAGGATGACGGTGACGGCGCCTCTGGTCCGCGAGCGGCATCGGCCAGCGGAACCGGCGCCGCGGGTGCCGGCGCTCGCGCGGGCGCGCAGTCGGCCGACGTTCGATGGTTGTCGGCCTTCTCGGATGCCGGCATCGAAGGCTTTCTCGACTGGACGCCGGCGCGCCACCCAACGCTCGGCGAGGTCGAAGTCGGCGGTTTCCGCCCGAACTCGCGCGTCAATCCGCCCGCAGCGCAGATCCGCGAGGCCGCCGAACCGCATGCGCAGTTCGCGCTCTGGCTCGCGCAGCAGCTACCGGAAGTCGAGATCGTCGAGACGAAAGTCGAGGGGCGTGGCGACGATGTCTGGCTCGTGACGGCGACGCTCGCCAACGAACAGTATCTGCCGACTCAACTTGCGATGGGCACGCGGGTACGGTTCAACCGGCCGATCACGGTGCGGCTGCTTCCCGCGCAGGGAGTGACGGTGCTCACCGGCGAGATCCAGCAGCAGTTCCCGCGGCTCGAGGGGATGGGCGATCGCTCGAAGCACACGTGGCTCGTGCACGCTCCGAGCGGCACCCGCGTGACCATGGAAGTGTTCGCCGAACGGGCAGGTGGGCTGCAGTCCGTTCCTCTCACGCTTCGCTGACGGAGACCGACGATGACCACCACTACCGACCGTCCGGTCCGGCGCGGCGTTCGCACGATGCTGGCGATGGCCGCGTTTCTCGCGCCGCTGATCGGCGCGCCGACGAACGCAGAAACCCAGATGTTCGCGTCCCCGGATCGGGAGCCACGCGTCAGCCTCCGCTGGGATCGCTATTACGACTATGCCGCGCTCACCGACGCCATCCAGCGTCTCCAGCGCGCCTATCCACGCTTCCTCACCATCGAGAGCCTCGGCAAGTCGGTCGAGGGGCGCGACATCTGGATCGTCGTCGTCAACAACCCCGCCACCGGAGCCCACACCGAGAAGGCCGCCTTCTGGGCGGACGCCAACATCCACGGCAACGAGATCCAGGGCACGGAGGTGAATCTGTACCTCCTCTGGTTCCTGATGGAGAACTACGACGGGATCCCGAAGGTGAAGGAGCTGGTCGATCAGCGGGCGTTCTACATCGTGCCGACGATGAACCCCGATGGCCGCGAGAACTTCCTCAAGACCGGCGGACCGTCCCGCTCGGGGATGGCGGACTTCGACTCGAACCGCGACGGTCGTCCATCCAGCGACAATCCGAACGATCTCGACGGCGACGGCGAGATCCGGCAGATACGGAAGCACGTGCCGGGGCAGGGGACGCACGTCACGAGCCCGATCGACCCGCGGCTCATGGTCGTCGCCCCCGCGGGCACAAAGGGTGACTACATCCTCCTCGGGACGGAGGCGCTGGACACGGACGGCGATGGCCGGCGCGGCAACGATCCGCGCGGCGGCTACGACATCAATCGCGACTTCCCATCGGACTGGCAGCCCCCGCACGTCCAGGGCGGTGCCAACCGGTATCCGTTCAGCTGGCCCGAGAGCCGCGCCGTCGGGCAGTGGCTCAAGGACCACCCGAACATCGCGGGCGCGCAGTCGTGGCACAACTCGGGCGGCATGATCCTCCGCGGTCCCGGCTCGGAGTACTACAAGGGCACCGGCAACTACACCAATCGCGACAACCGCGCCTACGAGTACATCGGCCGCCGCGGCGAGCTGATGCTCCCGTACTATCGCTACATGACCGTGTGGAAGGACCTCTACACGGTCTATGGTGGCACGCTCGACTGGGCGCACGACGCGCTCGGCATCATGTCGTTCACGAACGAGCTGTGGTCGAACAATCAGCTCTACAGCCAGGCGTGGACGGACAGCGCCGTCGTGCCCGACGAGATGCGCCAGCTCTTCTTCAACGACCGGCTTGGTATGGGTGCCTGGTATCGCGAGTGGACGCCGTTCGAGCATCCGGAGCTGGGCCCGGTGGAGATCGGCGGCTGGTCACGATGGTTCGGCCGCACGACGCCGCCGTTCATGCTCCAGGAGCTCGCGCACCGGAACGCGATGTTCGCGCTCTTCCATGCCGAGGAGATGCCGCTGCTCGAGTGGGGCGACGTCACGGTGGAGCGGATCGCGGGCAGCACGTACAAGGTGAAGGCCGAGATCCGGAACGCGCGGGCGATCCCGACACGGATCGAAGCCGCGGAGCTCTACAATTCCGGACGGCCCGACGTCTTCTCGATCTCCGGCGGCAGCGGTCTCCGCGTGCAGGCGGGAGGCTTCACGACGGGTGAGCTCGGCGACCGGCTCGATCTGCAGGAGGAGGACCCCGAGCGGATCGAGGTGATGAGCGGCGTGCAGGGTCGCTCCGCGCTTTCCGTGACGTGGGTCGTGACGGGACGCGGCACCGCGACGCTCACGTACGAGAGCCAGAAGGGCGGCACGCTTCGGCGGGAGGTGCAGATTCGCTGACAAGCGCGCTGGTCGAGGCGGTGGGGATGCGGCAGGCGCGGCGAGCGGACTTCGCGCAGCCGAAGGCCCTACCGCATCCGCACCAGCTCCGCCTCGGCCGCGATGTGCCCGAACGCCGCCCAGTTCCCATACGACATCACGCGCTCGAAGATCTCGCGTGCGCGGGTCGTGTCGCCCTCGTACAGGTACCAGTTCCCGACGCCGTACCCCTGGGTCGCCATCTGCAGCGCATCCGAGCCGTCGCCGGCGAGCAGAGAGTCGGGGGGCAGCTCGCCCTTGTACATCAGCAGCCGGCGATGGTACGCGTCGTTCTCGAGGATGCGCATGTCGGCGTGAATCGGCTCGAGCACGCGCGCCGCCTCCTCCTCCCGCTCCAGCCGGCGCAGCGTCATGTACAGCCAGTCGGCCGTGGCGACGCGCATGTCGTCGTTGGCCGAGACGCGCATGCACTCGCGATAGGCCTCGAGGGCCTGTTCGAAGTCGCCGCGCAGGTAGTGCGCGAGCCCGAGGTGGTACCAGATGTTCGACTGGAGCGTGCTCGTGGGGATGTTGAACCGGTTCGGTGCGCCATCGGGCTCCACCACATCCGGCTGTCCGCGAATCAACTCGGCGGCGCGGGAGAGGTCCGCCACGGCGCTGTCGAGCTGCCGTACGGTGATCCAGCGATGCCCGCGATGGCGATACATGCGCGCGTCATCCGGATGCTCGCGGATGCCCTCGCCGAACGTCGCGATGGCGTCGCGGTAGCGTCCGAGATACGCCAGTCGCCGGCCGAGCCAGATGATCGAATCCGCATCACTCGGGGTGCGCTCGTACGCGGCGCGTGCGGTGTCGAGGTTGACCTCGAGGCGCTGACGGTTCTCGGCGGAGAGCGCGGGGCGCCGCAGAGGCTCGCCGAGGAGGGAGGTCGCTTCGACTGGCGCGGCGGTGTCCGACGCGCTGTCGAGGGAAACGGCGGCGGCGTCATCCGCCGCGGGCGGCGCGCACGCGGCGAGGACGGCGGACGCGAACAGCGCCGATGCCGCGACGCGGAGACTGCGGTCGCACTGCGAGGGGTTCAGCAATCGATTCACGTGGGCTCCTGGAGGTCGCGCACCAAGATCCCGAGCCCGGACCGTGCTGTCCAGCCCTCGCCGGCGAGGCCCTCGCTGGTGAGGCCCTCGCGCTGGTCCAGCCCTCGCCGGCGAGGCCCTCGCGGGTGAGGCCCTCGCGCTGGTGAGGCCCTCGCGCTGGTGAGGCCCTCGCTGGTAAGGAAATCGGCTGCGGAGACGAATGCGAGCGACGCTGGCGCGCCGGTAACGGGACGGTGCGCCGGAGCGCGTCAGCCCTGTGAGCCGCGCACGCGCGCCATCTCGTCACCGGCGCCCCGACCGACGGCCAGTGGAGCGGCCCCGTTGGCGTCCGTGAGCAGGCGCGTCATGAAGCGCTGACCCTCACCGATGCGCTCGACCTCGATCGCGATGGAGTCCACCGCCTGCTCGAGCCGGTCGAACCGCTCCACTTCGGCGCGATCGCGCTTCGGCCGCGGCGTCGACGCGCGCCGCCACAACAGGCGCGCAAACGTGATCACCAGGGGAAAGAGCACGAAGATCGTGAAGACGATCGACATGCCGGTGAGCTGGTCCGTGCTCATGCGCTCCCATGGTGGGATGTCCCGTGGCACGAGCGCCGAGGACGGCGCACTTGTCAACTGCCGGCCCGTGGCGGCGATGTCCTGCTCGAGCTGGACTATCCGCTCATCGAGCACCGCGATGCGCTGCTGGAGACCGGCGCGGATCCCCGCTTCCGACATCGAGGTCTCGGCAAGCTCCTCGGCGAGGTTCTCGCGGCGATTGGAGGCCGAGATGAGCTGGTCGGACAGCTCCGAACGCTGCTCACGGATTGCCTCGACCTCTCGCGGCGTGAGCGGTACGGGAAGCTCGATCACGGGCGGGAGCGGCGGGGTCGGCGCGGCCTGACCGACGGCGACGCCTTGAGCCTGGAGTGCTGGGGATGCGTTCTGCATGCGTGTCCCTACGGAGGTACGAGCGACGAGGTTGCAGCCCGGACGAGATCGGTCTGTCACATGAACATACGACGATTCGCGGACCGCCGCCGCTACGGGGCCGGTCGAGCCGGCCGCGTTGCCCGGTCCGGTTCCGGACAGTCCGAATGGAGGAGCGCGGCGGTTCCGACGCCGGCCCCATCGAGCTGGATTCCCTCTCGCGGAGAGCAGATCATGCGCGCAGTGCTCGTCTTCGGCGCCGTAACATCACTGGTCGCGGGGATGGCGTGCGCCTCCAACCGCTATGCCGGCCCGACCCTCTACAACCCGATCGTCTCCCTGCGCGACGTCCGCATGAGCGGCGTCGGGATCACGGGCGGGACAATGGAGATCGAGCTGAACGTCTACAACCCGAATCCCGACACCCTGCACCAGCCGCGCTTCGCCTATCGTGTGGTCATCGCCGACCGCCAGGTGGCCAAGGGGATCTACGACGCGGACTTCGCGCTGCCGGGCAACGATTCCGTGAAGGTGCGCCTGCCCGCGACCTTCGGCTTCGCCGGCGCCACCTCCGCCGGCCGCGCGATCATGAACAACGGCTCGCTGAACTACAGGGTCCTTGGCGAGATCGTCGTCCGTACCGAGTACGGCCGCTACCGCTTTCCGTACGATCGGGCGGGCTGGTTCGCGCCGTTGAGCAAGGCGCTGCCGGAGTAGCTCGAGGCCCCGTCGCCGGAGCCGCCATCAGTCCGGTGCGCGGGGCGCCGACTCCATCCGGACGACGCGAGGGATCGGACTCTTCTCGAGCCGATCCCCCGTCCGCGTCTCGGGACGACGGAAGGTCGATTCGAGCCGGGCTGCTGCCGTCGAGGCGACGGCTGACATCCCTACCGCAGCGCCTGCACCACCGGCAGCTTCGCCGCCCGCCACGCCGGGAAGAATCCGCCGACCACTCCCATCACGACGGCGAACGTGAAGCCCGCGAGCAGCAGCCCTGGCGTGACGCGGAAGCTGAACGCGATCTCGCTGAAGCTCGCCCAGTTCGTGGTGCTGGCAACGAGCCCGTTCACCGGCAGCGCGATGAGGCAGCCGATGACGCCGCCGATCGCCGCGATGATCGCCGACTCCACGAGGAAGCTCGCGAGCACGCTGCGCGGCTGGAAGCCGAGCGTGAGCAGCACCGCGATCTCCGACGAGCGGCCGGCGACGGCCGCGTACATGGTGTTCACGGCGCCGAAGATGGCACCGACGGCCATGATGCTCGTGATGAGAATCGCGAGGATCTCGAGGATGCGCCCGAGCAGCTCCGACTGCTGGATGTAGAACTCCGACTCGCGGTAGGCGTCCACCTGCACGCGGCGATCGCCTTCGAGCGCGCGCTCCGCATCCTCGAACGCCGCGGGGTCCTTCAGCCGGAACGAGAGCGACTGGAACACCTCACCGCGGAACACCGGCATGAACTGCTCGTTCTCTCCCCAGATCTCGGATTCGAACGCCGAGCCGCCGGCGCTGAAGTGGCAGACGACATCCCAGTCGCGTCCGGCGAAGCGCAGCTGCTCGCCGATCCTGGTGCCCCCGAACCGGCCCACGAGCTTCTCGCCGACGCAGATCTCGGCCCGGCCGGACGTGGGGCGCTGACCGTTCGTCACCAGGACGTTCGCGCGCACCTCCCACGCCTTGTCGCTGATGCCGCGCGCGACCACGTTGGCCAGCGCGTTCGTGTCGGCGCCGAGCCGCGGCAGGGGAACGAGCACGTACACCTCGGGGCTCACGAGGGGCCGGCCGTCGGCCGCCGTCGCCACGTGGGGCAGCGCCGATATGATGCTGGCCATCTCGCGGGTGATGCCGCTGGCGAGCTCGGAATCCGCGCCGCGCCGCAGCACGAGGACGTTGTCATCGGAACCGGTGCGCGAAAGCGCGGAGCGGAATCCGTTGGCCAGCGCGAGCATGCCGATGAACACGGCCACGACCATGCCGATGCCGAACGCCGTGAAGGCCGTCGATGCGGGGCGCTGGATGACGCTGCGCGCGTTGTAGATGAGCGGGATCTTCATTCGACCTGCCTCAGCGCCTGAATCACCGGGAGCCGCGCGGCGCGGAGCGCGGGCACCACGCCGCTGGCGATCATCAGCAGCAGCGCGACCGTGCCGCCGATCAGGAGCGTGCGGGTCGTCACGTCGAAGCCGGGCAGGAATCCGCCCGCGTTGAAGTTCGTCGTCCGGTAGAGCAGCTTGGCGCCGCCGAGGCCGATCACGGCCCCGGTCAGCGCGATCAGTCCCGCCTCCAGCATCACCAGGCCGAACAGCGTCCGGTCGCCGTAGCCGATCGTCTTGAGCACGGCCACTTCCCGCGTACGCTCGCGTGCGCTCATCAGCATCGCGTTCGCGGTCACGAGAAGAATCGCGAACACCACCGCCATGCCGATCGTTCCCATCAGCAGGCTGATGTTCCCCCACATCGTGGCGAAGCTCGCGTTGAACGCCTGCTCCGTGCCACTCTTGGTCGGGGCCGGCGAGCTCCGGAATTGTTCGTCGATCGCGTGGGCGATCGCCGCGGCGTTCTCGGGATCGTCGATCCGCAGTACGTACCATCCGGCGAACCCCGGCCGGCCGAGTCGCTCCTCCATGTACTCGTGATGAAATATCATCATGTCGTCGTTGATCACGCGATCGGCCGGCGTGTAGACGCCGCGGATCGTGAACGTCCAGTCGCCGGGGAAGATCGTCCCCTGCACCGTGATGTCCTGGCCGAGCCGCCAGCCGAAGATCTCCATCAGTCGTGAGCCGACGACCGCCGAGCTGCGCTCGCGGATCCAGGCTTCTTTCTGGTCCGGCGGCAGCACGATCTCCGGGTACAGCTCGAGATACGATTCTGGATCGACCGCGAACTGCGCGAAGAAGCGTCTGCCGTCGCCATAGCGGCCGCCGAACCAGTTGGCCCAGCTCACGGCTTCGACGCCGGGAATCGCCGCCAGGCGGTTGGCGTAGCTCAAGGGCAGTGTGAACACGATCCCGGTGGCGTTCGTCGTGACCAGGCGGCGCGCGCTGCCGAAGCTGGCGGCCGCTTCGATCGTCGTCACGACCGTCTGGAGCGAGGCGAACAGGAACAGCGCCAGGGCGACGCTGGCGATGGTGAGCACCGTCCGCTTCTTGTGCCGCCCCAGATTGGCGAGAACGAGCGGAAAGTACTTCATCGCGCGCTCGGCCCGATCGTGGACTCGGCGGGACGAAGTCCGGGTGCTCCCGCCCCCGTTCCCGCCCCTGGTCCCGCCCCCGGTGCCGCCCCCGGTCCCGCCGATGCGACGCCCGCGATCAGCTCACCCTTCTCGAGCTGAATCACGCGCGACGCGCTCTCCGCGGCGTGTGGATCGTGGGTGACGATCACGATCGTCTTGGCGAACTCCTGGTTGAGCCGCCGCAGGAGCGCCAGCACTTCCTGCGAGCTCTTCGCATCGAGCTGCCCGGTCGGTTCGTCGAGCAGGATCACGGTCGGATCGGCCACGATCGCGCGCGCGATGCTGACGCGTTGCTCCTGGCCGCCGGAGAGCTGGCGCGGATAGTGATCGAGCCGGTCGTCCAGCCCCACGACGCCGAGCGCGAGCCGGACGCGCTCGTCGCGCTCGCGCTTCGAGAGCCGCGTGAGCAGCAGCGGGAGCTCGACGTTCTGATACGCGGTGAGCACGGGGAGCAGATTGAACTGCTGGAACACGAATCCGATGTGCCGTGCGCGCCAGGTGGCGAGCTGTCCCGGCGTCATCGTGCTGACGCTCGCGTCAGCGACGCGCACCGTGCCGCTCGTCGGCTTGTCCAGGCCGGCGATCAGGTTGAGCAGCGTCGACTTGCCGGAGCCCGAGGGACCCATCAGCGCGAGGAACGTTCCCGCATCCACATCGAGCGTGATGCCGGTGAAGACATCGATGCGCTGCGTGTCGCGCTGAAAGGACTTGTACACGTCGCGGATCTCGACCAGCGCCATGGGGACCTCGTCACTCCTGGGGGTTGGCTACCTCCACGCGCATCCCCGCGCGTGGAGCTTCGACACCACTCACGACCAGCCGCTCACCGCCCGCGAGCCCCGACCGGATCTCGCGGAATCCGCCGCTCGCCGGTCCGGCCTGCACGACCCGTGAGTCGAGCCGGCCGTCCCGCACCAGCCAGACCACTGACTCGCCGCCCTGCTCGCGGACGACCGCCGCCGGGACCCGGATGCGGGGCGCGGCGTCGAGCGCTCGCGATTCATCGTCACCCGTGATCTCGAGAAAATCGACCCGTGCGCCCATCTCCGGCAGGATTCGCGGATCGCGGTCGGTGGTCGCGACCTTCACCTGGACCGTCGCCCGCTGCCGGTCGGCTGTGGGCACCACCTGCCGCACGCGGCCGGCGAACGACGTGTCGGGATACGCGTCGAGGATGATGCGCGCCGGCTGCTCGCCCCGGATGCGCGCGATGTACGCCTCGTTGACGTCGACCTCGACCTCGAGCGTCGTGAGATCGGCCATCGTGACGACCGCGCCGCGCGTCAGCCCGCCGCCCACCGACGGCGCGACGACCTCTCCCACTTCGGCTTCCTTCCGCAGCACCGTGCCCGTGAACGGCGCGCGGATCTCGGTGTTGTCGAGGCTCGCGCGCGCGTACCGCAGCGCCGCCTGGGCGGCCGTGACGCGGGACGCCGCCGCCCGCGCCCGCGCGTCCGCCGTCGCCACGTTCGTGTTCGCGCCGTCGACCTCCTGCTGGGAGATCAGACCGGGACTCTGCGCGCGAATGTCCCGCACCCGCTCGGCGTCTCGCACACGCTGGTCGCGATCCGCCTGTGCCTCGATGTGCTGCGCCTCGGCGGTCGCGACGTTCGCCTCGGCCTGGAGCACCTGCGCCTGGTAATCCGAGTTCTCGAGGCGCGCGATCACCTCGCCGCGCCGGACGAAGGAACCCTCGCTCACTCCCAGGTACGCGAGCCGGCCCGGCACCTTGGAGGACACCGACGCGCGCGTCCGCGCGACGACGTAGCCGTTCGCGGTGACGCTGGCGGAGGCACCGCCGCCGCCACTGACGGTGCCGCGCGCTTCCCCGGCCGCCACCGCCACCATCGTCTGCACCGTGACGGTCGATCGCGCGCTAATCCCCAGCACGAGGCCGATGATCGCGATCGCCGCGAGCGCGGCGAAGATCGCGACCCGCCGGACGGCGCGTCGAAGCCCGGGCGGCGGCGCATCGCGGTCGATGCGGAGCTTCGCAAGATCGTGGACCGGAGCGGTCATGAGACCTTCAACGGCTCCGCGGCTCGCATGCTGGCCGTTCGGTCCGGCAGGTCGAGCGCGGAGATCGCACCGACGGATGTGCGATCGCCGGTCACGAGCCGCCGATGATAGTCGAGCTGCCCCAGGTGATACGCGAGGTGGGCGGCGAGATGCGCCAGGAAGTCGCCGGTCGCGACGGTGCGACCTGCTATCGGCTCCGGGAAGGCCGTCGCGAGCTGAGCGTCTGCCAGGGTCATGAGTCCGCGGTCGACGGCCGCGGTCGCCGCATCGACTTCGGCGAGCAGCAGCTCGCGCGACACATCGCGTCGCGAGAACTCCGCGTCCCGGTCTCGCCGATAGCCGCTGCCGCCCAGCACCCCGCCGATGTAATGCTGGAGGTTGCCCGCGATGTGAAGCACGAGCGTACCGCCGGCGTTGGGAAGTCCTTCGCGCTCGGCCCATAGGCTGGCGTCATCGGGATAGGCCTCTATGGTGCGCCGCACGGCGGCGAGCTCGCGGCGCAGCACGGCATGGACGGACGAACGCAGCACGAAAGGCTCCGGGCGGAGAGGGTGCATCCACAAGTTCGGTCGCTGCGGGACCGCTGTCCAGACTCCCGGGCCCGGAGCACGATCGACGGTCTCTGGCACTCGCTCGCGCCGGCCTGAGGGAGTCGCTACCTTGCCGTGCGATGTCCCAACCTCGAACGCTCCTGTCGAAATGAGCTCGTCTCGCGCCCGGATGGGCACGCGACGCGTCGCGCGAGCCACGGTGCGGCTCGGCGGCGCGTTCGCGCTAGCCGCGTGCGCGACGTCTCCGGCGCACGTCCCGGCCGGGCCCGCACCAACGTGGGACTTCCGCGTCGTCGAACCGGACGTGCGTACGGACGTCGCGCTCGGAGAGCTGATGCGACGCCTCGCGCGCGCGGATGTCGTCTTCTTCGGCGAGCAGCACGACGATCCGGAGACGCACCGCGCAGAGCTCGAGCTGCTGGAGGCGATCGGCCGCACCGGCAGACCGGTCGTGCTCTCGCTCGAGATGTTCGAGCGCGACGTGCAGCCGGTGCTCGATGCCTACCTCGCCGGAGGCACGAGCGAGGCCGACTTCCTGGCGCGCTCGCGCCCGTGGCCGCGCTACGCCTCCGACTACCGACCGCTCGTGGAGCTCGCGAAGTCGCGCGGCTGGCCGGTCATCGCGGCCAACGTTCCCAGACCACTCGCGTCCGCAATTGGGCGTCGCGGGCTCGCCGCGCTCGACACCCTGAGCACCGCCGAGCGACGCCACGCCGCGCGAGAGATCGTGTGCCCCGACGACGACTACCGCGCGCGATTCATGGAGCAGATGCGCTCGCATTCGCCGGGCTCGGGAACCGCGCCGCAGGCGAGTGACAGTCTGCCGACGGCGATCGCCGAGCGCTTCTACCTCTCCCAGTGTGTGAAGGACGAGACGATGGCGGAGTCGATCGTCGGCGCGCGCCGCGCCGCGCCGGGCGATGCGATCGTGGTGCACTACGACGGTGCGTTCCACAGCGACTTCGCGCAGGGGACCGTGGACCGCGTCCAGCGTCGAGCGCCCGACGCGGATCTGGTGGTCCTCACGGCCGTGCCCGTCCGGGATCCGGCGTCCGCTCCGATAGCGCCGCAGAGCGGGCGTGCCGACTTCGTGATCTTCACGCGCCGAGCCCCTCCCGGACGTTAGGGGCCTCTCCGGCCGCTCGGCGTTGCCTCGGTCGACCCCCATCCGTCGATTCTCCCGAGCGCCGGCCGCCCTTCGCGGCCGGCGAGCGTGCGCACGCGGGTGCGCGGAGATCACGCATGGGTCAGATCGCATTACAGGAGCACATGGTCTCCGCGACTGCGGCGGGGCTGCGCTACGTCACCGATGCGATGCCGGGCATTCGCCGGCATCGCCACGGGCGCGGCTTCACGTACATCGGTCCCGACGGCCGGACGATCCGCGATCGGGCGCAGCTCCGTCGCTTCCGGGCGCTCGTGATTCCGCCGGCGTGGACCGACGTCTGGATCTGTGCCGAGCCCGACGGCCACCTCCAGGTCACGGCGCGCGATGCGCGCGGCCGCAAGCAGTATCGCTACCATCCGGGTTTTCGCGCGCACCGCGACGACACGAAGTTCGAGCGGATGTTCGTGATGAGCGACGTCCTGTGGAAGATCCGCCGGCGTGTCGAGCGCGACGTCGCCCTCGAGGGACTTCCGCGCGAGAAGGTCCTCGCCACCGTGATCTGGCTGCTCGAGCGCACGCTCATCCGCATCGGATCGCGGGAGCTGACGAAGATGAACAAGTCGTACGGGCTCACGACCATGCGCCGGCGGCACGTCGCCGTCGAAGGGTGGAAGCTGCGCTTCGAGTTCCGTGGCAAGAGCGGCGTCGAGCACGCCGTGGCGGTGACGGACCGCCGCATCGCGCGCATCGTCCAGCACTGCCAGGAGCTGCCGGGACAGGAGCTCTTCAAGTACGTGGATGATGCCGGGCGTCGCCTGTCCGTCGATGCCGAGGACGTGAACGCGTATTTGCGCGAGACGACCGGCGAGGAGATCACCGCGAAGGACTTCCGGACGTGGGCCGGGACCATGCTGGCCGCCGATGCGCTGCGGCGCATGGGCGTCGCGCGCACCCAGAGGGACGCCGAACGCAACATCAATCGCGCGATCGATCAGACTGCCGCGCGCCTGGGCAACACCCGCGCGGTGTGCCGCAAGTACTACATACACCCCGTGCTCCTGGACGCGTACCGTGCGGGCGAGGTGCTGCCGCCATCGCCGCCGCCGGCGCGCACGCCGCGCCGGCGCAGCAAGCAGAACGCCCGACTGCGCAAGCACGAAGTCGAAGTCCTCGCGTTCCTCCAGAGCCGGAAGGGGCGACGGGACGAGAGTGCCGCCCTCGACGCGCCGGTCGAGGACGCCGCCGACGTCGCGTCATCCGATGAGCGGCTGGCGTCCCCGGGCGTGAAGCGACGGGCGCCGGACCGGAAAGCCACGCTCGCACTCGAGCGCACCTCGATCGACGAGTCCGCGCCCCCGGATCAGCGCGACGAGCCGCCCGCGGCCGCCTCGGCGCCGCTCACGATCGCCCGCGACACCGACTGACCGAGCGGGCCCACGTCCCGGAAGAACCCGCGCTCGTCGGTCCCAAGGTGCTGCCGATTGGTCAGCAGCACGATCGACAATCCATGGGCCGGCACGCCGAGCACGTACGTCCCCGTGAAGCCTGTGTGCGCGAAGCTGCCGGCGGGCATCCCGCGGGGCACCATCCATCCGAGATGGTGGCCGTACGCGCCGGGCGTCAGAAACTCCTCGACGACGTCCGCGTCCATGTACCGGCGCCCACCGTGCACGCCTCCGGCGTTCAGGAGGTCGAGCAGCACTCGCAGATCCGCCGCGGTGGAAAAGAGTCCCGCGTGTCCGGCGACCCCTCCGTGCGCGTACCACGCGTTGCCGTCGTTGACCTCGCCGAGCAGCACATGGGTGCGCCAGCCGTTCCACGAGGTAGGATCACCCTCGTACCGATAGCCGAACGTGGAATCGTACACCATGCGCCGCTCGTAGCCGTTCCCCATCTCGGTGGCCGCGAACTCGGTGAATCCGTGCTCCCGCGGCGTGAACGTCGTCGATCGGAGGCCGAGCGGTCGATGGAGCTCCTCCGCGATGAACCGGTCGAGTCGGCGGCCGCCAACGCGCTCGACGATGTAGCCGAGCAGCATGAATCCGAGGTCGCTGTAATGGCGTCCCGCACCGACGCCCCACCCGAGCGGCATGTCGCGGATGACGGCGTACGTCTCGGCGGCGGTCGTGGCGTGATAGTACAGCGGCTGCCACTGCACGAGCCCGGAGGAGTGAGCGAGAAGATGGCGCACGGTGATGCTGTCGAGCCGCGGGCCACGAAAGTCGGGCAGATACTGCGCGACGGGAACGTCGAGGCTGATCAGCCCGCGATCGACCAGCAACATCATCGCCATCGTCGTCGCCATCACCTTGGTGACCGAGGCGAGATCGAACAGGGTGGAGGGGCGCATCGGGCGCGGCGCGGTGAGCGGACGCATGTCGTCGTCGTGGAGCTGCGCGAATCCGTACGCCCGCTCGAGCAGCACCCGCCCGTCCTGCGCCACGAGCATGACGGCGCCCGGAATCTGATCGCCGACCGCGGCCTCGAGGATCGAGTCGGCCGCTGCCAGCCCCCGCGCGAGCTCGGGGACTGTGGCGGCGGGAGATGACACCGCCACGCGGGCGCCGCCGCACGCGAGCGACAGGAGAAGTGCGCCGATCGGCGCGCAGCGGCGAGCGCGTTGGGGCACGGAGCGGGGATCGGAGGGACGGACGGGTCGACCTGCTCGTCAGTGACCTAGCGGCTCGCCATGCGGGCCACAAGGACCTCGGACACCCCTGCCGGGCCGCCACGCGAGGCTCTTGCGCACCGCATCCCGGATTTCGCACCTTGGCACCGATCCCCCGCCCCCGCCGGCCAGCCCCTCGTACGATGACCTTCAGACTCTCCCCGCTGTGCCATCCGGCCCGCTTCGCGGCGATCATCGTTTCGTCGGCGCTGCTCTGCGCCGGCGGCGCGCTGCACGCGCAGTCGCGCGAGACCGTGACGTCCGGCGTCTTCCGCCGCTTCGCGGATCGCGTCATCAAGATCCACGTCATCGAGACCGGCTCCTCGGCCAAGGCGAGCCTCGGTTCGGGCTTCTTCGCGACCGCCGCGGGTCACATCGTGACGAACTACCATGTCGTCTCGAAGCTGATCCACGATCCCGACCGCTATCGTGTCGAGATGGTGGATTCGGACGGCACGGCAAGGCCCGTGACTCTTCTCGGCGTGGATGTCGTCCACGACCTCGCGGTGCTGGCGAGCGATCATCGACCGCCGGCCTACTTCTCCCTCGATCCGACGACCGTGGCGCAGGGCAGCCGCCTGTACGCGATGGGCCACCCGCGCGACCTCGGGCTGAGCATCGTCGAGGGCACGTACAATGGGCATCTGCGACACACGCTCTACCCGAAGATCCACTTCACCGGGTCGATCAATTCCGGGATGAGCGGCGGCCCCACGATCGATGACGCCGGGCGGGTCATCGGCATCAACGTGTCCACGGCAGGCAACCAGTTGAGCTTCCTGGTGCC
>CAYLPM010000248.1:0-3398 GCA_964385525.1 uncultured Gemmatimonadaceae bacterium | reverse complement strand
ATGGCGGAGATCGTGGGATCCGGCACAGGCCGCTCCACCAGCGTCGAGCCCTGCCAGATCACGACATCGTCCGCCGTGCGCACGAGGCGCACGTCGAAGGCGACCGACACGAGCACGTCGCGCTCGCGGTTGACCTCCTCGAATTCTCGCACGAACCCCTGCCACTCGTACGAATGGGTCATCCGCGAGGACGTCGAGTAGATCGCCGGCTCGAGCGAGAGCGGGTGCGCGGTGAGCACGCGCTCAGTGAGTTGACCGAGCATGAGCGAGAGCGGGAGCGCCCACTCGCGGCTCGGGTACGACCCGTACCGGTGCTCCCCGATGCGATACACGATGCTCGGATCGCCGTAGATGCCCGGCGTACGATAGGGCGTAATGGCGAGCGCGCCATCGAGGACCGGTCGCGGGACCGTGATGGAAACGGGGCCCGAATCGGACGAACCGCGCGAGCTGTCCGGCAGCGCGAGCCGGTAGCGCTCGAGCGGCGGCAGCGAGCCACGGAAGCACGCCGCGCCGGCGAGCACAAGGCACGCCGTCGCGACGAATCGTGCCCGAAGTACGCCCGGCGCGCCGGTTGACGCGCGCACGGCGATGGCGGCCCGCGCGACGTCACTCACGGACGCGCGGCCCCACGAGCTTGCGCGGCTCTTCGCGCTGGCGGAAGAGGCTCGACGGCTCACGTTCCAGCGTCTCCGTGATGCTGGCGAGGTTCGCCGAGGTCACGGCGATGTTGCGCATGATCTCATCCAGTCCGCCGCCCGCGTTCACGCCGGCGCGGAGCTGCGCGACCAGCCCGTGCATGTCGCGCAGCGTGGTCAGCGCTTCCCGCTGGAGCTCGCTCAGCGCGGGGGCGTTGCCGCGAAGCGTGGTGTCGACGGCGATGACCAGCCGGTCGGCGCGATCGAGGACGACGTTGAGGCGCGTGCCGGCCCGCTCGAGCTGGGCGAAGAGCTGCTCGCTGCTGGTCGCGGCATCCACGACGAACTCCTCGGTGCGGGCGATCGTGCGCTCGATGCGCGCCCAGGGATCGGCGCGAGCGACACGTTCGACGCCCGTCAGGAGCGTATCGGCGCGATCGAAGAAGGCCGCGAGGCGATTCACGGCGTCCTGGAAGCTGAGCGTCGACTCGGTACGCAGAAAGCTGCCCTCGACGAGCCGCGGCGCATCGGCGCTGCCGGCGATCAGGTTCAGGTAGGGTTCGCCGAGCAGACCGAACTGCGTGACCTGGGCGCGCGTGTCCGCCCGCACCGGCGTCTCGATGCGCACGCGGAAGCGCACGACGATCCGCGTCGGGTCGACCTCGTGAAAGTCGAGACCCGTGACCGTGCCGACGAGGATGCCGCCGTACCGCACCTGGTCGCCTTCGTTGAGTCCCGCGGCGTTGTCGAAGATGGCGCGATACTCGTCGCCGCGCAGAAACAGCGACGGGTAGCGCGCGAGCACGAGGAGCAGCACCAGCATCACGGCGGTGCCGCCGAGGAGGAGGAGGATCCCGTAGTTGGCTTCACCGCGCTTCATCGGGCCCCCCTGCGGTCCACGAGCTGACGGACGACCGGATGCTCGCATCGCTGAATGGCGTCCAGGTTACCCTGTTCGACCACGACGCCATCCGACATGACGTAGATGTACTCGGCGCGACCGAAGGCATAGCGCACCTCGTGCGAGAAGATCACGACGCCGCAGCCGCGCGCTTCCTGGATCCGCGCGATCAGTGCGTCGAGCTCCGCCGCCGCGTGCGGATCCAGGCCGAGCGAGGGCTCGTCGAGGAGCAGCACGGCGGGGCGCAGCGCCAGAGCGCGCGCGAGCGCGACGCGTCGCTGCTCCGCCCGGCCGAGCTGGGCGGGCGTCGCCTCGGCGCCCGAGCGCATACCGACCTCGGCAAGCAACTCCTGCGCCGCTTCGCGCGCGCCCTCGTCGGTGATCTCGGTGTGCTCGAGCAGCGGCAGCTCGACGTTCTCGACCGCCGTGAGCCGCGACAGGAGCGCGCTGCCCTCGAACACGGCGCCGATCCGGGTGCGCAGCCGTCGCAGCACCGCCTCGGACGAGTTGGTCGCGTCGAAGAGCTCGCCCTCGATGCGGATCGTCCCGCTGAGCGCACGCTCGAGTCCGAGCAGGTGCCGCATCAGCATCGACTTGCCGCTGTGGATCGGCCCGAGCACCACGTGCGCCGCGCCGTGGGGCACGACCATGTCGATGTCGGCGATGATGACGGCGCCCGCGGGGCCGGTGAGCGCACGCACCTCGAGCGCCGGCGGATCGATCGTCCCCCGCACGGGGTCAGGCCAGCCCGGGGATGAAGTAGAAGATCGCATTGATGAGGGTGTCCGCGGCGAGCACGCCGATGAGACAGTAGACGACCGCGCGCGTGGCGGCGGCGCCGATCGCGTTCACGCGCCGGCCGACGCTCAGCCCCTCGTCGGCGGCAATGATGCCGATCACGAGCGCGAACACGATCGACTTGCCGAGACCGACGAAGATGTCGAGCACGTCGAACGACGACCGGAACTGGTCGAGAAAGAAGCGCGTGCTGTAGCCGAGGAACACGGAGCTGCCGAGCCAGCCGCCGAGGACGATGAGGCCGTCGGCGAAGATGGTGAGCGTCGGCAGCGCGACGAGAAACGCGGCGAGCTTCGGGGCGACGAGGTACTTCGCCGGGTCGAGTCCCATCGCGCGCAACGCATCCAGCTCACCGCCGGCTGCCATCGAGGCGTACTCGCCGGCGGTCGCGGCCGCGCTGCGGGCAATCACCAGGATGGCGACGCTCAGCGGCCCGAGCTCGCGCGCCGCGAACCAGCCGATGGCGCGTCCGGCCATGGTCTCGGCACCGAAGACGGTCAGCTCCGAGGCGATCTGGAACGTGGTGATCAGTCCGACGAGGACGGAGGCGCTCGCGACCAGGCGGAGCGCCCCGACGCCGAGTGCCTCGATCTCGCGCTGCACGCCGGCGCTGACGATGACCCGCGGCGAGATGATCAGCCACGCGAGCCAGTAGAGAGTGCGCCCGGCGAGGCGGCTGCGGCTGATGAAGCGTCCGCCGCCCATCGCCAGGGCGTTCTGGAGCCGAGTGGCTGCGTCCTCCGGGGGGCGATCGGCGGATTCCATCAGCGCTTGACGGCTTCGCGTCGCGCGGATAGCCTCCCCTCGCGATGCGGCGACTTCTCCTGGTACATGGTGTGGCCCTTGCCCTGGCCCTGGCCCTGACGGCGACGGCGTGCGATGGCGGTCAGCGCCTCTCCGGGATCAACGACTCGACGTTCGTCCGGGTGATGGCGGAGCTCCGGACGATTCAGGGGCAGCCGTGGTCGGACAGCACGCGAAGGGCGGCTGCAATCGACTCGGTGTTGCAAAGTCGGGGCCTCACCCCCGAGGCGCTCGAGGCGGCCTCGCGCGCGATGGCC
>CAYLPM010000247.1:0-1871 GCA_964385525.1 uncultured Gemmatimonadaceae bacterium | reverse complement strand
CCCTTCCGATTGCTCGTCATGTGAATCAACTCCAGGTGAGGGTACTCATCCAGCCTTGCTGGTCCTTGCAGCGGCGTCGGCAGGAGGTAAGGCATCCTGCGGGCCAGACCCATCCGTTGGACTCAACTGCTTGAGTGAACGCAACTTGGCAACTGGTCGCCGCGGCGTTCCGGCGGCGTGGATCAAGGCTTTTTGCACGGGGCAGTGCATCCTGCAACTGCTCGGGGCTTCGGTGCAGCTTCGGAAATCGCGAGGGTCGGGCAGCGGCGTCCGCGCGTTTCCTCACCGCAGTTGCTCCCGGCTGGCAGGCTGGCCGCTGTCAGGCTCACAGCTTGGATCCCCCCTCCCCCGGCACGGACCATCCACTTCACGCTTCCACGCCATACCGGGCCAGCTTCCGATAGAGTGTCGACGGATCGATCCCCAGCACATCCGCCGCTCGCGTCTTGTTTCCGCTTTCGCTCTGCAGCACCCACAGGATGTAGGCACGCTCCACTGCCTCGAGCGTGGGATTGATCGGCGTTCGCTCCGTCACCAGCGGCTCGCTGCGGCGCGTCGTCACGCGCTCTGGCAGCGACGTGGCGTCGATCGTCCCGCCCGCGCTGAGGATGACCGCGCGCTCGAGCGCGTTCTCGAGCTCGCGGACGTTGCCCGGCCACTCGTACTCCTGGAGCTTCTCGAGGGCGTCGGGCGTCAGCTCCTTGACCGCCTCGTTGCGCGCCTCGGCGGCGCGATGGAGGAAGTGCTCGACGAGCAGCGGGATGTCCTCGCGCCGCTGACGCAGCGGCGGCAGGTGGATCGCCAGCACGTTCAACCGGTCGTAGAGATCCCCGCGGAAGTTGCCGCGCTTGATCTCCTCTTCGAGATCGCGATTGGTCGCGGCAATCAGGCGCGTGTCGATCGGCACTGCCTCCGTCGCTCCGACCGGAATCACCTCGCGATGCTGGAGGACGCGCAGCAGCTTGACCTGCGTCGCCGGCGTCGTCTCCCCGATCTCATCGAGGAAGAACGTGCCCCCGGCCGCGGCCGCGAACAGCCCCATCTTGTCCTTCACCGCGCCGGTGAACGAGCCTTTCACGTGGCCGAACAGCTCGCTCTCGAGCAGGCTCTCGGGGAGGGCGCCGCAGTTGATCGAGCGGAATTCAGTGTCCCCGCGCGTCGAGTTGTCGTGGATGAACCGGGCGATGATCTCCTTCCCCGTTCCCGACTCGCCCTGGATCAGCACCGTGGCGTCGGTTGGGGCGACCATCTCGGCCAGCCGGATCGACTCGATCCACGCCTTGCTCTTTCCGGTCGGGCGCGCGACGCCGTTCGAACGCCGCCGGATCTCCTGTTTCAGCGACTTGTTCTCGACGCGAAGGTTGCGATGCTCCGCCGCGCGCCGCAGGATCGCCAGCAGCTCGTCGTTGCGGAAGGGCTTCTGGATGTAGTAGAAGGCACCGTCGTTGACGGCCTGCATCGCGGACTGCAAGGTGGCCTGCGCGGTCATGAGAATGACCGGCGCGTCGGGATCCTGCGCGCGCACCGCCTGCAGGACGTCCATCCCGCCGACGTTCGGCATGCGCACGTCGGTGAGGATGATGTCCGGACGGAGCTCGGCGAGCTGCTCCAGCCCCGCCTTGCCGCCCAGCGCGACGTGCGGCGTGAAGCCCTCTGCCTTGAGCAGAATCCGCAGCGTGTCGAGGATGCCCGCCTCGTCATCCACGACGAGGACGCTGGGCCCCGACCCGTTGTTGCCGTTGCGGTCGCTCACGACACGCCTCCTGGTTCGAATTGCGCGCGCGGGAGCAGCACCGTGAAGCGCGTTCCCGCTCCGGCGCCGTTGCCGTTGCCATTGCCATCCACGAACACGAGCCCCCGATGCGCCTCGA
>CAYLPM010000246.1:0-3423 GCA_964385525.1 uncultured Gemmatimonadaceae bacterium | reverse complement strand
CGCGCACGTCCTCGGTGTTCCGCACCCGCCCGGCAATCCGTTCTTCATCCTCCTCGGCCGGGTGTTCGGCATCGCGCCGATCGGGCCCAGCGTCGCGATGCGGATCAACGTGCTCGCCGCGCTGTGCAGCGCGGTAGCGGCGGGCATGTGGTTCCTGATCGCCGAGCGCGTGGTGTCGGGCTGGTTGCCCGCGCGGTGGCAGCGATGGACGATCGGCGCCGTGTCCGCGCTCGTCGGCGCGACCGCCTTCACCGTCTGGAATCAGTCGGTCGTCAACGAGAAGGTGTACACCGTCTCGCTCGCCTTCTTCGCGATCGTGTCCTGGCTGACGGTCCGGTGGTCCGACGACCCCGATGCCAGCGGCGCCGATCGGCTGCTCGTGCTGATCGCGTATCTGATCGGCCTCGGGTACGCCAATCACCCGGCGGGCCTGCTCGTCGCTCCCGCCGTGGCGACCGCGGTCCTGGCGCGCCGGGCGCGGGTGCTGCTTCGCTGGCGTCTCATGCTCGTCTGCGTCTGCGCGCTGGTGCTCGGCTGGACGCCGTTCGCGGTTCAACCCATCCGCGCCGCGCACTTTCCCGCCCTGAACATGGGCGAGGCGACCGGCTGCACCGATCGCATCGGCCTCGCCTGCACCTTTTCGGCGACGACCTTTCAGCGGCTCGAGGCCAACATCTCACGGGAGCAGTACGGCAAGCCGAGCCTCACGCTGCGTCAGGCGTCGTTCGGGGCGCAGCTCGAGATGTGGTGGCTCTACTTCTCCTGGCAGTGGCACCGTGATGCGTATGACGAGCGACCAGCGCTGCGAACCGGACTCGCGCTGCTGTTCCTGGTGCTGGGCCTCGCGGGCGGCTGGGTGCACTGGACGCACGACCGGCGGTCCTTCTGGTTCTTCGGGCCTCTCGTCCTGACGGTGACTGTGCTGCTGATCGTCTACATGAATTTCCAGTACGGTGCCTCGCAGGCTCCGGAGCTCGGAAACTCGGTGCCGCGGGAGCCTCGTGATCGGGACTACTTCTACCTGTGGAGCTATTCGACGTGGGGCGTGTGGGCGGCACTGGGCATCGCGCTCGCCTGGCGATCGGCGGCCGCGGGTCTCGCGGGGATCGGCGCGCGCGTCGCCCGGGAATCGGGCCGAACGGTGCTCACCACGCGCCGAGCGTGGCTGCTCGCCGCACCGGTGCTCGCGCTGGCGCTCGTGCCGCTGGTGGGGAACTGGAGCCAGGCATCGCGCGCGCGGGAGACCGCGACCCGTGACTGGGCGCACGATCTCCTCAATTCGGTGGAGCCATACGGCATCCTGATCACCGCCGGCGACAACGACACCTTCCCGCTCTGGTACGCGCAGGAGGTCGAGGGCATCAGGAAGGATGTCACCGTCGCGGTGACATCGCTGCTCAACCTCGACTGGTACGTGCGACAGCTCGTTCGCCGGCCCGTACACGTCTACGATGCGGCACGGGGACCGGCGGTATACCGATCGCAGGCCTGGGCCAGGCCGGACGCGCCCGCGCTGCGCATTCCGGTGGCCCAGGCGGACAGTCTCCCCGAGTACCTCGTTCTACGCGGCCCGGTGCGCTTCCGGCACGAAGGGATCATCGCCGACATCGATCCGCGCCTGCAGCCGCAGGGGATCCTCGAACGCGCGGACCTCGTGGTGCTCCAGCTCATCAAGGACAACGTGGGTTCGCGTCCCGTCTACATCAGCCGCAGTGCGGGCAATTACGGCGAGCGGCTGGGGCTCGGCGACTACCTGCTCACGCAAGGTCTCGCGCGCAAGATCGTTCCGCATCGCCCCGACGAGATGGGTGGCGACACGCTGCGCGTGGAGCTCGAAGGCTGGGTCGACGTGCCGCGCACACGCGCGCTGTGGGAGCAGGTGTACCAGGCGCCGGAGTCGCTGATCGCCCAGGATGGCTGGGTGGATCGCGCGTCGTTGAGCATTCCCTTTGCCTACGTGACGACGGGACTGCTGCTCGCCGATGCGCTCGCGCGCACCGGCGAGGCGGAGGCCGGGCAACGCGCGCTCGACACGGCGTTGCAGGTCGCGGAATCGGCGAGGATCCGGGAGTGGTTCAGGTTCGCCGCGCCGGGCGACTCGATCGGTCCGACGGGCGATACTCCGGAGCGTGCGATGCCGCCCGAGCCGCGATAGGGGGATCGCTCGTCGGGTGAGTGCGTGCATGGGCCCGAGTATTCGGCGAGGGCGACGCCTCTCCGGTGCGCGCGGCGAACCCGATGGAGGCTCTGCGCGGGCCTCCCTCCGTGCTTCCTGCCCTCTCCCACGCGCTGCCCGTCCCGGGCACGCTTGCGCACGCGACGGGTAACACTATTCTTCGCACTCTGCCCCGCCTGCGGGCACCGGCGGACGCGGTGACGGCACCTGCTCGCCGACGAGTCCGAACCATGCAACCGGGAGTCTCCATGCAATTCCTCCGCTCACCCCTGAGCTGTGCGGCGCTGCTCGCCGTCGTGGCGGCGCCGCTGGGAGCGCAATCCTGGTACACCGCCGCTCCGCCGGCCGGCGCCATGGCGCGCTTCGGCGGCGCACTCGCGATCGGCGAGGGCGAGATCCTCATCGGTGAAGCGGCGAACAGCCTGCGCTCGGGGATGGTCTACGTGTACCGCAAGCGCGGGACGGCGTGGCAGGAAGCCGCCGTGCTGACGGCTCCCGAGGCGACCGTGGGCGACGGGTTCGGCGTGTCGATCGTAGTGGACGGCGGCACGATGCTGGTCGGCTCGCAGCGCACGTCGCGCGTGCACGTCTTCCGGAAGCAGGCGAACGGCACCTGGCGTCACTCGGCGGCGCTCGCGGCATCCGATGCAGCCGATGGGGATGCATTCGGCTTGACGGTCGCGGCATCCGGCGACTGGGTGCTCGTCGGTGCTCCGGCGCCGCGAACGGAGCGCACCGGCGCGGTGTACGCATTCCGGCGCGGCTCCGACGGTCGGTACACGCAGGCGGCGAAGCTCGCGCCCGCGGATGCCGCCGCGGGTGACGCGTTCGGTGGCGCGATCGCGCTGGAGGGAACGCGGGCGGTGATCGGTGCGGCCAGCAAGGATCAGGTCGCGGGGGCCGCGTACGTGTTCGAGGTGGATGCGAGCGGATCGTGGAAGGAGACGGCCCGGATCGAGGCGCGCGGACTGCAGCGCAACAATCGATTCGGCGCGTCGGTCGGGATTCGTGGCGATGTGGCGCACGTCGGCGCGCCAGGGCACGATGGCCAGCGTGGTGCGGTCTTCACGTTCCGGCGCGACGCCACCACGGGGGCGTGGACGGAGGCGACACGCCTGGTCGCGTGGGACGGCGCGCAGCGCGGCGGGTTCGGTTCGGCGTTCGCGACCGGCGCGGAGGACGAGCTGTGGGTCGGAGCCCCCGGCGCGCAGTCGAACGGCGGCGCCTATCTCTTCTCGCCGGCCGGC
>CAYLPM010000245.1:0-2408 GCA_964385525.1 uncultured Gemmatimonadaceae bacterium | reverse complement strand
TGAACACCGCGCGGTCGGCGCTCATCAGCGCCCGCTTCACCTACCGCCAGGCCACGGCCCAGCTCGAGGCACTGCTGGGTCGCGACCTGTGACGGCGCGTGGAGTCCATTCGCAGGGAATGAACGCCGCGCGTGCGGCATGAACCGGAGATGATGACAGTGAGACGTTTCCTGATCCTGGCGGCCGCGTTCGGGGCCGTGGCGTGCGGGGAATCCGAACCGCAGTACACGAGTCCGACCACGGTGCTGGTCGAGCGGCTCGACATCGTGGTCGATGTCGAGGCGACGGGTGTGGTCGAGCCGATCAACATCGTCGAGGTGAAGTCGAAGGCCTCGGGGCAGATCACCGAGTTGACGGTCGACACCGGCTCGGAGGTCGAGCGTGGACAGCTGCTCGTCCAGCTCGACACGCGCGAGGTCGCGGCCCAGTACCAGCAGGCCGAGGCCGACCGCAACGCGGCGCGCGCCCGGCGGGACGTCTCGCAGGCGAACAAGCAGCGTTCGGACACGCTCTATGCCCAGCGCGTCATCACGGCGCAGGAGCACGAGGCTACGACGCTCGAGCTGGCCAACGCCCAGGCGGCGCTGGTGCGCGCCGAGGCCGCATTGGATCAGGCCGAGCAGCGGCGCCAGGACGTGACGGTCAACGCCCCGATCACGGGAACGATCATCACCCGCACGGTCTCCGAGGGACAGGTCATCGCCTCGGCCACATCGAGCGCGAGCGGCGGGACGACGCTGCTCACGATGGCGGACCTCTCGCGGGTCCGCGTGCGCGTGAACGTGAGCGAGGCCGACATCGGAAGCGTCCGCCCGGGAATGCCGGCGGCGATCGCGACCGATGCCTATCCGAATCGGCCGTTCATGGGCGAGGTCGAGAAGATCGAGCCAACTGCGCTGGTCGTGCAGAGCGTCACGATGTTTCCGATTCTCGTCTCGATCGACAACCGCGAAGGGTTGCTCAAGCCCGGCATGAACGCAGAGGTGACGATCGAGATCAACCGCCGGCCTGGCGTGCTCGCCGTGCCGAACGACGCCGTGCGCATGCCGCGCGAGGCGATGAGCGTGGCCGGCTACCTCGGCATTTCGTCGGACTCGGTGCAGGCGGTGCTGGCGGCAGCCGGCGTGAACGCCAACGGCATGGGCGGCGGGCCCGGCGGTCCCGGCCGGATGCCGCAGTTCTCGCGCGGTGAAGTGGCGCTGCTCGACACGGAGTCGCAGGGGCAGAATCCTCGCGGCGGTCGGCAGGGTGGACCCGGCGGCGCGCCGCCGCAGGTGACCGACGCGCAGTGCACGGCGGTGACGGAGGCGTTCACGAAGAACGCCGACGCGAAGAAGAACGTCGAGGACCTGCAGGCGAAATTGCGGTCCGGTGAGCTCGATCGGGTCGCGGCCACGCAGCAGATCCAGGCGGCGTACCGGGCCATCGGCGTCGACGGCCGGATCGCCGCCGCGTGCGAGCGGCGTCAGCAGAGCGCGGCCAACGGCGACCCCACGCCGGCCAGTGCGACCGCGGGTGGCACGGTCGACACGGCCCGGCAGGGCGCCGGCTCGCCGGAGTTCGCGACGCGGCGTGGCCGCGGCGGACGCACGGGTGTGGTGTTCGTGCTCGCGAACGGAGCCTACGCCCCGCGCGTCGTGCAGATCGGTGTCGCGAACTTCGACTACACGGAGATCCTGAGCGGCGTCGAGGAAGGCGAGGAAGTCGCCCTTCTCGGCGCGATCGCGCTCCAGATGCAGCGCGACGCGAATGCCGACCGCATGCGGCAGCGCAGCCAGATCCCGGGACTCCAGCGTGAGACCGGGAGCAGCAATCAACAGGGCGGCGGTCCGCCGGGCGGCGGTCCGCGCGGCGGCGGGCGCTGACATGCTGATCGGCGAGATTCTCCGCGTCGCCCTCGGCGCGCTGCGGGCCAACAAGCTACGCTCGTTCCTCACGATGCTCGGTATCGTGATCGGAGTGGCAGCCGTGATCGCGATGGTGGCGCTCGGTCGCGGCGCGCAGAAGGCGGTCAACGATCGCATCGCCGCGCTGGGGACCACGCTGCTCACCGTCCAGGCCGGCCAGCAGCGCGGCCAGGGCGGGTTCGCCTCCGAAGCCGATCGCGCTCCGCTCGACATCGACGACGCCGAGGCGCTCGAAGCGAGAGGCACGGAGTTCCTGGCCGTGCAGCCCGAGATGCAGCGCAACTTCACCGTCCAGTACTACAGCAAGAACACGAACACGAACGTGCTCGGGACGACCGCGAACTACCTCGAGGTCCGGAAGTACGAGGTCGAGTACGGGCGCTTCTTCACCGTCAACGAGAACGCGGGGCGTCAACGCGTGGCCGTGCTGGGACCGACGGTCCTCGAGGACCTCGAGATCGCCGACCCCGATGCGATCATCGGCGAGCCGATTCGCATTCG
>CAYLPM010000244.1:0-10739 GCA_964385525.1 uncultured Gemmatimonadaceae bacterium | reverse complement strand
CGATCCTCCGCGCCGACCTCTGCGATCCTCCGCGGTTCAAGTGCAGTTCCACCCTGCCATGAACACTCGGAATCATTCCACAAGCTCCCTACCTCGCCCCCGGAGCCCGGTACGTCCTCGAGTTGTAATCGAACTTCAGATCCGGCTCGGCCTTCAGCGCGATGAAGAAGTTGAACGCGAAGTTCCCGTTGGGCGCCTGGGTGAACGCGAAGATCGCGCGCCAATCGTGGAGCTCCCGCTGGAGCGAGACCGTATGGCTCGCGAAGCTCTTCTCGCGGAAGTCGTACGTCGTCTGCCACTGCATCGCCCACAGAGGCGTGATGTTCATCCCGAGGTTGCCCTGGAGCGACATCGTGGGTGGCACGCGATAGAAGAAGCCGCCCGGTGTGGTCTGATTGAGCGTGTCGGGGACGGTCGGGTTGGCGAGCGCCTGATCGAGGCAGAGCTGGTAGATCACGGGGCTCGTCTCGCGAAGGTGCTCGCACTGCTGCGTCTGATCGTATTCGACCACGACGCCATCACCCGTGGGCGGGCGCTGGCGTCTCGTCGAGAAAGTGAACGAGGCGCGCCAGCCCGCGGTCTGCGGTACCATGAGCGACGGCGTGCGGCTCTGGCCGGCCAGGGGCATCGACGAGACCTGTCGAACGAAACCGGAGTCCGCTACTTCGCCGACCACCGCGGCATCGGGGTCGGAGCTGGTCGGCGGAACGGCCTTGCCGAAGATCCTGGAGAGAATCACGATCGGGTTCGACTGCCGGTCGAAATCGATGTCCGCGGAGATCCCCGTGAGAAACGGACTGAACTTCGAGGTGTCACTGTTGCGATCGCCGCTGAACAGCGAGTAGTCGACGCGGAAATTGAAGCCCGGCAGCAAGTCCGACCGCAGACTGTAGCCGAACGTGCTGGTGGCGAATCCCGCCGTAACTCCCGGGTCGGGGCGCCCGGACTCCCGCGCGCGACGCCGCATCTCGGCCAGCCGCTCGAAGTCGAAGGTGAGCGACGTGACGTTGATTGACAGGAGCTTGATCTTCTCCCCTCGATCCGGGGCCGAATCCGCGGGCGCGCGGAGGCGCGCTTCGATCACCTGGCTCAATCCCAGTGACATCTGATGCTGGGCGAGCGCGCCGATGTACGTCTGGCGCGGCTGGTTGATCGCCTGGAGGTACTCGTCGCTGACGCTCGCCGCCGGCGAATACGACCAGGTGACCGAGGGCGAAAGCGAGTGCCGGAAGCGCGCGAAAGCGCCGATCCCCGGCCACAATCCGAAGAAGGTGGGGCTCGCCGAGACGCCGTAGCGAAGTCGCTTTGACTGGCGCACGAACTCTCCGCCCGTGAGCTCGCTCCGGACCCAGAACGCCCTTGAATCGACGTTCACGATCGACACGCTGGGCGAGATGTTCCACCGCCCGGACGAGAGAGAGGGGAGCGAGATGCCCGTCTCCCAGTCCACCGACGTCCTGAAGGTCTTCTGGAAGACCCGTGCACCGTACACCGACGTGTCCTGTACGTCTCGCACGATGATGGACTGGGGATAATCGAGGACGACGTCCGACAGGCGGAAGGAATTGTTCCAGCGGAAGCCGAAGATCTCGAGGGGGGTGTTGAACGAGATCGTGGAGTTCCGCTCGTCCCATCCGAGCCGCACGCTGTCGAGCACGCCGGACTCGTCGCGCACGTAGCGGTAGGCCAGCGGACCCGACGACGGTCCCTCGAGCCGCTGCGAATTGTCGATGTTGAGGTTCGGCGTCCACGTCAGCCATTCGCCGATCGAGATCGGCCCGGTGGAGATGCCGAGCGTCGGGAAGCGCATGTTGACCTCGTCGCGCCCGGGGTACTGGGTGCGCGAGCCGCCGACGCTGAGGGAGGCGGGGCCGAGCTTCTGCTGATAGTTGACGTTCGACTGGATGGTCGCGAGCACGGCTTCGGGGATGAACTCCGTCGTCCGCTGCACACGGGTGTTGGTCGAGTAGTTGATGTTCGCGGAGAGCGAGCTGCTCAGCGAGAAGCGCTGGGAGTGCTGCAGCGAGAGGCCCGTGGAGCGGACGCCGTTCTGCAGCCGGTGGTGATTCGCGCCGATCCGTCCCTCTACGAACCGGTCGAGCCACTTGTAGCGCAGCTCGCCGTTGTACCGCATCCATCCCGGATCCAGATCGCTGCCCCGCGCGCCGCTACGCCAGTCGAGCCAGGTCGTAGCGTCCATGTAGTCGCTGATCGCGAAGTAGTAGCCGACGTTCTCGACCTGCCGCCGGTACGTGGGGCTGTTGCGCACGATGTCGCTGAAGCCGAGCCGCGGTGACAGGATCCCGCTGCGCCGGCCGTCGCGCATGTCCTGGAACACGAACGGCAGCCACATCACGGGGATGTCGGCGATGTAGAGCACCGCAGGCCGCACCACCATGATGTTCTTCGAGATCATCTTGAGCTGCCGCGCCTGGAAGTGGTAGTGCGGCACCTCGAGATTGCAGCTGGTCAGCGATCCATCGAGACCGAAGAAGGCCGTCTGTTCGCCGCGCGCGGAGTCCGGGAGCTGCGCCGCCGCGTTGTGCGCCTCGAGGTACCACACCTGCCCGGACTGGACGGACGTGCGGACCTCTCGCACGAGCCCGGTGCGGGTCGCGAGATCGTACTCGATCCATCCGGCGATGAGATCGTCGAGCTGCGCCGGATCGCGCAGCCGTACCTTCTCGTCCGCGGCGGCGAACGCGATCAGCCGTCGCGTGGAATCGTTGTAGATCACGCTGTCGCCGATCAGGATCACGCCCTCGCGCTCGATCGCGGCATCACCGAGCAGTCGCAGCGTTCCCGAGCGCGGGTCGAAGGCGACGCTGTCGGCGCAGTACTTCGTGGCCACGTAACCGCTTCGTGCGAGCAGCGCCTGCTCAACGGAGTCGACGGCGGGCCATTGCACCAGCTGCGGAGCCCGGCCCGTGTCCGGCAGCGCGGGAAACACGCACGCCGTCCCCGGGGCGGTCGTGTCGGCCCCCGTCTCGGCGGGCGCCTGACCGGGGGGGGGGACGCGTGGCGTCGGCACTTGCCCCGCGAGCGGCGTCAGCACGGCCGAGACCGGGAGGATCAGCATGATCGCGGCGCGCAGGACGGGACCGGCCGGCACGACACCGGCCCGGCGACCGTTCGCATCCGTCCGTGCCGTTTCCTCATACCGCCAAGCTGCAAGGCCTCCGCGCTGGCGCCGCGCTCGTTCCTCGGCTTCATCCTGACGCAGGCCCGCTCTCGGGATCGACCCCGACCGCGCGCTCACACGCCGGCCTCCTCGCTCAGCATCAGCGCCCGCTCCCGCTTGAGCCGTCGGCGGTAGATGATCCCCGACAGCCCGATGCTCACCTCGTACAGCAGGTACAGCGGCACCGTCATGACGAACAGCGTTATCGGATCGCCGCCTGGCGTGATCACGGCCGCGGTGATCAGGCAGAGCACCGCGGCGTGCCGGCGGTAGCGCGACAGGAAGCTCGGGGTGACCACCCCCAGCGCCGTGAGCGCCGCGATCACTATCGGCAGCTCGAAGACGGCGCCGAACGCCAGCACCAGGCCGGTCACGAAGCCGAAGTAGCCCGACACCGTGATCATCGGTGCCATCGACTGGGTCTGGAAGGCGAGCAGAAAGCGGAGCGTGAACGGCAGAATCACGTAGAAGGCCAGTGCCATGCCCGCCAGGAAAAGCAGCGTGGCGCCGGCGAGGACCGGGACCACGACCTTCTTCTCGTGCGTGTAGAGCGCCGGCGACAGGAAGCCCCAGACCTGCCAGACGATCACCGGGAACGCGAACAGCGTGCCCAGCGCGAACGACCACATCATGAGCACCCGGAACGGATCGCCCGGGTTCGTGAAGACCAGCTTGCCGTCCGGGAGGTACGGATGGATCGGGCCGAGCAGCAGGCCCATCACATCGAACTGGGTCATCAGCGCGAACGCCGCGATGATGCCGACCGCCAGCGCGGCGACGATCCAGAAAAGTCGCATCCGCAGTTCCTCGAGGTGCTCGAGGAACGGCATTTCCTTTTCCAGGCGTGGCGCGGCCACGGACCCTCCGGGTGCGTCAGCGAATCGTCTTCAGGAGATCCGCGGCAAGCAGTGCCTCGTCCGTTCGCGGCCAGCGACGGATGATCTCCTCGAGCATCGCGCGTGCGCCCGCGATGTCGTTTCGCTCCCGCTTGATGAGCGCCCGGCGATAGAGCGAGGTCGCGGCCCGGATGGACTCGGGATAACGCTGCACGACCAGCGCATATACCGAGTCGGCCGCGGCGGTGTTCCGCTCCTCCGAGTACGCGTACCCGATGTAGTAGAGTGCCTCGGGGGCAATGTCGGACTGCGGATACTGCTGGAGGATGTCCTCGAAGGCTCGCCGCGCCGTGGTGTAGCTGGTGCGGCGGAGCTGGTCCTGCCCGAGCTGGAGGAGCTGGTTGGGGCCGGGCGGAGGCGGCGCGACGGGCGTCACCGGCGCCCCACTGTCGCCGGGTGCCGGCATGACCGATTGCGCCGCGGCGGCCTGGATCTCCATGCTCTGCTGCTCCAGCGACGCCCGGAGCTCCTGAAGCCGGCGCTGGCTCTGCCCCGTCAACTCCTGGACGGTGAGCAGGTTCTGCCCGAGCGCGTACAGGTCCTCGCGCACATCCACCTGGAACGCGACCATCCGCGTGTTGGCGGCGCGCACGGAATCGTTCACCACCGCGAGCACTCCGAGCAGCGAGTCGATCCGTGCGCGCTGCCGCGAGTCACGCTCGGCGGCTTCCTGCCGCATCACCGCCAGGTCGTTCTGCAGGACCCGCACATCTGTCCGGGTGGCGAAGCACGCCCCGGTCGCCAGGAAGGCGACCGGAGCGAGCGGCTTCAGCCACACTCTCACTGCATCGGCGACATCAGGCGGTCGCCTCCGGAGACGATCTCGAACTCGTCACGGCGGTTCTGGGACCACGCGCCCTCATCGGATCCCATCGCGGCCGGACGCTCCTCGCCGTAGCTCACGATCTCGATCCGCGTCTCGGCGATCCCCTGCGAGGCGAGATAACGCTGCGCGGCCATCGCGCGCCGCCGGCCCAGCGCGACGTTGTACTCGTCCGAACCGCGCTCGTCGGCATGGCCGGCCACGCGAATCCTCAGGTTCGGATTCGCGCGCAGGATCGGCGTCTTCTGGTCGAGCGCCGACCGCGCCTGCGAGGTGAGCTCCGCCCGATCGAAGTCGAAGTAGATCGGTTGGGCGACCGTCGCGCGCAGCGCCTCCATGCGGCGCGACGCGGCCGCGATGCTGTCCATGCGAGCACGCTCGGCGGCGGCGCGGGCGGCTTCCGCGTTGGCGATGCTGTCCCGGCGGCGCTGCTCGGCGGCCAGGCGCTCAGCCTCCGCGCGACGTGCCGCATCGATGCTGTCCTGATTGATCACGGGAATCGGATCGGGCTCGGGCTGCGGGCTGCGGCACGCACCTGCGATCGAGAACCCGGCCAGCAGCAGCACCGGAGCGAGTCGCGAGTACCGGTTCATTGAGTATCTCCCCCATGAGTGGATCGTGAGTAGTGGGACTCCGAAGCCCCACGGTGGAACAGCGGTCAGCCCTATTCGTCGCCGCCCGGATAGTACGACCAGGCCGCGAGCCGAACCCCACCGGCGCGCGTCAGCTGCCGCACCCGTCCGGATTCGACGTCGAGCACGAAGAGCTGCTTCGTCCCCGTGCGATTGGACGTGAACACCAGGTGTCGGCCATCCGGTGCCCACGATGGATCTTCGTTGATTCCTTCGCTGGTATGCTGCCGAACGTCGCGCGTGCGAAGGTTGATGGTCATGATCTGGAAGCGCCCATCCATCTGCGACATGAACGCCACCGACCGGCCGTCCGGCGACCAGTCGGGACTGGCGCGGTAGTACTGATCTCCGAAGGCGTACGGAGTGAGGAGCTCCGCGTTCGTGCCATCGACGTCGGAAATATACACTTCATTGTGCCCCGCGCGATCACTCGTGTACGCGAGCCGGCGTCCATCCGGACTGAAGCTCGGCGACACGTTGATCTGGGCGCCGCGGCTGATCGTGATCCGGCGTGGTGTGCCGGCCGAGAGAGCAGGCGCGAGGACGAGGTCGCTTGCCTCGCCCACCGCGCTGGAATAGACGATCGAGCGGCCGTCGGGGGAAAATATCGGCGTGATGTCCGTCGAACCTGGTCCGGTCCCAATGCGTCGCACCTGTCCCGTGGTGATGTCGCGGACGTGAATCCGACTCCCCACGTTGCTCATCGACGAGTACGCGATGTGGCGCCCGTTCGGATGCCATGACGGCGACATCGCCGACTCCTCATCGGTGACGGGGCGCTCGTTCGCTCCATCGACGTCGATAACGTAAACCCGTCCGGCCCGAACGAAAAGCACCCGGGTCTGCGCGATGCCGCGGACGCCGGTGATCCACCGCTCGATCTCGTCCGCGGCCCCGTGGACGGCCATGCGCCACTGCGGGCTGCCGAAGCCGGCCGGGATCGCGAACGTCCCCTGCTGCGCGATGCGCTGTGCACCGACATCGAGGACGGTCGCCTGGACGCCCGTCGCCGTCTGAGAGACCTGCACGATCGCCGCGGCGCCAAGCCGACCGAACAGCTCGTAGTTGACCCGTCCGCCGGCTCCGGCGCGCGCCGCCTCGGCCGCGTCGGTGGCCTCCGAGCCGATCACCGTCACACGATCGCCGTAATCCAGATCACGCCGGAGGATCGCGGCGAGCGAGTCGCCGCCCGGACCCGCGATCGGCAGCACCATGACGCCGGGCTTCACGCCGGCCTGGTAGGTGAGCCCGATGCGCACGGCCTGCGTCGTGTCCTGGGCGATGGCCGGCGTGGCGAGGACCGCCGCCAGGAACGCGGCGGTGGAACAACGAAGGAGAGTCTGCATCAGCGTACGATTCGAGGATCGAAACTGAAGACGACGGGAAGTATGTCGTCCGTGAATCCGTCAGGAAGGCGGCCGAACGCGTTCGCCGCGGCCGCGGCCTCGATCGCGCCCTGCGCCTCGAGGTCGAACGAGTAGACGCCCGAGGGCTTGAGGATCCGCAGCCCGGATACCCGCCCGTCGCGATGAATGAGGAACACCACATCGGCACTCAGCGGCGCATTCGGATTGTCCGGCCGGAACCGCAGGGCGACCTGCCGGACGATGTTCTGCAGATACCCGGGATACGGGAACGCGATCCCCTCCGTGCGCACGTTGGCCACGTCGGTGCCGCGCCCACCCTCCTCGCCGCCGCCGGCGCGCTGCTGCTCCGAGACGGGCGGCGCCTTTTCACGCGGCGTCGTCGCGGGCGAGGGCGTCGCGGGCGGAGTCTGTCGCCGCGTTTCCACCGTGCGAGGCGACGGCGCGGGCATCATCCGCTCCGGCGTCTCGGCACGCCGAGGCGGCGGCGCGTCGACAGTCTGGCGGGTGGCGGGAGGAGCGACGATCCCCACCTGGCGCGGGCCAGGTGGCGCGGCGACCAGGGTGACCTCGTAGATCGGCGGAAGCGGCGGCGGAGGGTCGGGGCGGAACAGGAGCAGCGCCGCTGCTGCTGCTGCGTGCAGAACGGCGGAGCTGGCGACGGGGAGCCCCAGCGGGCGCGAACCCCCGCGAGGCATCTACCGGATGTCCTCAGGCTCGGCCACGAGCCCCACGTCTCCCACTCCGGCTGCGCGCATGATCGCGAGCACCTGCACCACCGTGCCGTAGTTCACGGACTGGTCCGCGCGGAGATAGATCCCCTCGCGCGTCTCGGGTTGGGCGAGGGCGCGAAAGCTCGACCGGAATTCGGCGAGCGAGAGCTGTGTCTGGTCCACGTAGATCTCGCCGCTCCGCCGCACGGTCACCACGAGACCGCTTCTCGCTTCCATCGGACGCACGTCGGCTCGTGGCAGCGCCACATCCACGCCACCCTGCATCATTGGCGCCGTGATCATGAAGATAACCAGCAGCAGGAGCATCACGTCGATGAGGCTCACGACGTTGATGTCCGCGTTCAGCGGCATGCCCGCGCCCCGTCGTCGGCGCGGCATCTAGATCTGTCCCTCGCGTACGAGCACGGCGATGATCTCCGTTCCGAAGGCCTCGAGCTCGCCGTCGATCCTATTGAGGCGGCTCGCGAAGATGTTGTACCCGAACACGGCCGGAATGGCCACCGACAGGGCCGCCGCCGTCGCGATCAGCGCTTCGGCCACGCCCGGCGCGACCGCGCCGAGGTTGCCCGAGCCCTCCCTGGCGATCCCGAGGAACGCATCGATGACGCCGATGACCGTGCCGAGCAGGCCGAGCAGCGGGCTCGCGGATCCGATGACCGCGAGCGTCGCGATGTAGCGACTCAGCCTGTCACGCTCGGAGACCGTCTCCGAATCGAGCACCAGCCGCAGCGCCTCGACCTGCGATCCCGTGAGCGGCGCGTTCTCGGGGAGCACCGCGACCGGTTCGCCGCCACCGTAGGATGACGCTCCCGCGGCGGCCGACGCTGCCGCCGGCCCGCTCCGAAGCTCGCCGAGGAACGTCAGCGCCCGGCCGAGAATGTTCACGAAGGGACTCGGCATCGCGCGCCGCTGGAGCGAGCGGAGATCGCCCAGCCGCGTCGTGTGCTCCAACTCTCGCCACATGGTCTGGGCAGCCCGCTCCGTCTGACGGAACTCCCGCCACTTCAACGCCATGATCGCCCAGCTCGCGAGTGAGAGGATGAGCAGGATCACGAGCACGACCTGCGTCACCGGCGTCGCGTGCGACACGAGCTCCCACGCCGTCGTCGGCACGGCGCGGCCGATCTGCAGGAAGCCCGGGACGGTCGACGCACTCGCGAGCGAGACCGGGATGAACCCACCGATCATCATGGCGCCCGTCATGGTCAGCTCCATCATCAGGCGGGCTGCGCCGAGCGGCGCGCGGCGAACCAGGCGAACGTCTTGGCGAGGCCATCGCGCAACGAGACCTCGGGACGCCAGGCGAGCGAGTGCCCGGCCTTGGCGATATCGAGCACCGAGGCCTGCAGCTCGCCCGCGCGCTTCTCGGCGTGCTCGATCGCGGTCTCGGAGCCGGCAGCCCGCTTGAGCGTGTCCGCCAGCTCCAGTACCGACGTTCCGACCCCCGTTCCGATGTTGAAGGCGCGGCTGTCGAGCTGACGCATCGGCGGGAGCGCGTGCGAGGCGGCGGCCGCGGCCGCGCGCGCGACATCTCCCACGTAGACGTAATCGCGCGTCTGCGTACCGTCGCCGAAGATCGTCAGCGGCCGGCCCATCAGGATCCGGTCGCAGAAGATCGCGACGACGCCGGCCTCGCCATGGGGGTCCTGCCGCGGACCGTACACGTTCCCGAATCGGAGCGCCACCGTCTCCACGCCCTGAACGCGCGCGAAGTACGCCATGTAGTACTCGGCGGCCAGCTTCGCGACGCCGTAGGCCGACTCCGGGTCCTTCGGCGTCTGCTCATCGCTCGGCGGGGTCACGAACTCGCCGTACAACGCTCCGCCGGTGGACAAGAAGATGAAGCGGGGCCGGCGTGCGGCCGCGCGTGCGGCCTCGAGCAGGTTGATGGTGCCGAGCACGTTCACGGACGCATCGTACATCGGGTCGGCGACGCTCCTGCGCACGTCGATCTGCGCGGCGAGATGCACGATCGCATCGAACTGGCCATCGCGGATGAGCGCCGCGGTCTCGGGCGCGCGGATGTCGAGCTCGTGAAAATCGGCCTCAGCGGGAAGATTGCTGCGTCGACCGGTGACGAGATTGTCGACGACCGTGACCGTCGCGCCCTCCGCGAGAAAGTGGTCGACGACGTGCGAGCCGATGAAGCCGGCGCCGCCGGTGACGAGTACGGAACGGGTCACGCGGTAGTCTCCTGGTCGGATTCGGAGGGTGCGGACGGCGCGGACTCGGCCGGCCGGTCGTCGAGCGAGAACAGGTACCGGACGGCGTCCACGATCCCCAGACCGCGACCATTGGACGCGGCGGCGCGCAGCCGCACCGACGGGGAGTGCAGAAACTTGTTCATCAATGCACGGGAGAAATATTCGATCGCCTCGCGCTCGGCGGGCGGCAGGTGGGACAATCGTCGAAGGAGCGGCGCGACCTCGGCGGCACGGAGCCGATCCATCTCCCCACGAAACTGAGTGAGGACGGGAACCGCCGCCAGTCCCGCGACCCATTCCCAGTACTTGTCGACCTCGTCCGCGATCACCTGCTCCGCCGTCGGGAGCTCGGCCCGACGCCGCTCCAGATTCGACGCGGCGACGGCACGCAGATCATCGAGGTCGTACAGGAAGACATTGTCGAGGCCGCCCACGGATGACTCGACATCGCGCGGCAGCGCGATGTCGAGAATGCACAGTGGACGGCCGGCACGTCCCACCAGCGCCGGCGCGACGCGAGACGGCGTGACGATCGCGTGCGGCGCGGCGGTGGAGCAGATCACGACATCGACATCCCGCAGCCCGCTCCAGCACGCATCGTAGTGCATCGCGGTCGCGCCGTGTCGCCGCGCCAGCTCCTCCGCGCGCTCCCACGTGCGATTGGCGACGATTGCCGCCCGAACGCCCTCGTTGACGAGGCATTCCAGGGCGAGCTCCGCCATCTCGCCCGCGCCGAGCACCATCGCGTGGCGGCCCTGCAGCGAGCCGAAGATCTGCTTCGCGAGCTGGACTGCCGCCGAGCTGATCGAGGCCGCGCCGTGTCCGATCGCCGTCTCCGATCGGACGCGCCCACCGACGAGCAGCGCGGACTGGAAGAGTCGGTGCAGGATCGTCCCGGCGTGCGC
>CAYLPM010000243.1:0-5558 GCA_964385525.1 uncultured Gemmatimonadaceae bacterium | reverse complement strand
CCTGGACGGGCAGGCGGTCGAGATCGTCGGCGTGATCCAGCCGGCGCCGTACTTCCCCAATCGCATGGACGCCCTCCTCAACATGGTGATCAGCGAGCACCACACGAGCGCGCTGATGGTGCAGGGCCGCACGCACCGGATGACGGAGATGATCGCCCGCCTCGAGCCCTCCGCCACCGTCGAGCAGGCGCGGACGGAGGTGTTCACGATCCGGCAACGCGTGCACGCCGAGCATCCCGAGTCGTATGACGCCGGCTCGAATCACCGCGTGTCCGTGTTCCCGTTCCAGGAGGTGCTGGGCGAACGGGCCCGCCTCACCCTGTTCCTCCTGATGGCCGCGGCGGCGTTCGTGATGATCATCTCCGCTGCCAACGTCGCCAACCTCACCCTGATGCGAGGCGTGCGCCGCGAGCACGAGCTGGTGGTCCGCTCGGCGCTCGGCGCCGGTACGGCTCGACTCCGGCGGCTCCTGCTCGTCGAGAACCTGGTGCTGGCTTTCGCAGGTGCGGCGCTCGGTCTGGTCCTCGCCGTCGGCGGCATCAGGCTCCTGGTCGCTCTCGCCGAGCGGTACTCGCCGCGCGCGAACGAGATCAGCCTCGATGGGATGGTGCTCGGCTTCACGCTGTTCCTCACGCTCGCCGTGGCGCTGCTGCTCTCGTTCGTCGCCACGCTGCCCAAGGAAGGCACGTTGGGAGGCTGGATCTCGGCGGGGGCGAACCGCATGACCGGGAGCATGCGCCGGCAGCGCCTGCAACGCGGACTTGTCGTGGCGCAGATCGCCGTGTCCGTGGTGCTGCTCACGGGCGCCGGACTGCTCACCCGCACCATGCTCCAGCTCGCGGAGGTGGACACCGGCCTCCGCGCGGAGGAGGTGCTCACGATGGAGATCCCGCTCGGGTTCGGGGTGCGGAGCGACGTCGACTCGCGGGCGCTCTACGAGCGGATGCGGTACGAGGTCGGGGCCATCCCGGGAGTGAGCGAGGTCGGCGTGGGCTCCACGATGCCACTTCGCGCCGCGGGGTTCCAGCTCGAGGTGAAGGCCGACGGCCGGGTGCTCGCGCCGGGTGAGCCGATGCCGCGCGCCGAGTACCGGACGGTGAGCCCGGAGTACTTCCGCGCGGCCGGCATTCCGCTGCTCCAGGGGCGCGAGTTCAGGAACACGGACCGGGCGGGGTCGGCGCGGGTGGTGATCATCAACGAGACCCTCGCCGAGAAGCTCTTTCCCGACCGTGACCCGATCGGCCGCCAGATTGCCTGGACCGGTGACGTCCTGCGATTCATCCCGGTGAGCGGGGACTGGCGCATGGTGGTCGGCGTCGTCGGGGACACGAAGGACGGCGGGCTCGACGCCGAACCGTTTGGTGTGATGTTCATGCCGTTCGACCAGGAGCCGGTGTTCTCCGGCGGGCTCGTGATTCGCGCGGCGGGCTCCGCCCCGGCGCTGATTCCGGCGGCGACGCGACTGGTTCGCAACATCGCGCCGACCGAGCCGATCGAGAACATTCTGACGGTGGACCAGATCCGCGACGAGAGCGTTGCGCCCCGCCGGCTGAACGCCGTGCTGGTGTCGTCGTTCGGCGCGCTGGCTGTGATCATCGCGGCGGTGGGGATCGCGGGCGTGCTGGCGTTCTCGGTGAGCGCTCGCACGAACGAGATCGGCATCCGGATGACGCTCGGCGCGGATAGTGGCCGGGTGCAGCGCATGGTGCTGTCCGAAGGCGGCGTGCTCCTCGCGCTGGGGCTGGTGGTGGGCGTGGGCGGAGCAATCGTCGGCACCCGGCTCATCCAGGGATTGCTGTTCGGCGTGGCGCCGCACGATCCGATCACGCTCGTTGGCGTGGCGGCGACGATGATGGCGGTCGGCATCGGCGCGTGCTGGCTGCCGGCACTTCGGGCGGCACGCATCGATCCGGCAGTGGCGATCCGGGCGCAGTAGCAGCGGCGGGCCGGTGCGTCGATGTCGCGCGCACCGGCCCTCGAGCTGACATGGTGCGGCGAGGCTGAACGATCGTAGTTTCACGCATGCGAAACCTGATCGCCCTCGCCGTCCTCGCCGTCCTGTCCGGCGTATCGTTCGCGTGTGCCTCCACCGGCGTCGCGACGCGCGAGCCCGATGAGCTCCGCGTGCTCGTGCTCAACATCTTCGCCGGCAAGGACGCGGCGGGCGCGCCGAACCTCGACCGTGTCGCCGCGCTCGTCCGGGCGTCCGGTGCGGACATCGCCCTGCTCCAGGAGGTCGATGTCGGGACGCGGCGCAGCGGTGGCGTGGACCAGCCGGCGGTGCTCGCGTCGCTGACGGGCTTCGACGCCGCCTTCGGCAGCACGCTCGATTATCAGGGCGGCAAGTACGGTATCGCCATCCTGTCGCGGTGGCCGATCATGCGCGACTCGATGATACCGCTCCCCATCTCGCCGCCGCAGGCGCGCGCGGGCGGCGCCTACGAGCCTCGCGGTGCGCTGCTTGCCGTGATCGAGACGCCGGCGGGCCCTCTCGTGATCCTCAACACGCACCTGGACGCGTCGGGCGACGACCGATATCGCTTGCAGGAGCTGGCCACGCTGGTGCGAACGGCGGAGTCGCAGCGCGGATTGGGAACACCGCTCCTTATCGGGGGAGACTTCAACTCTCGTCCCGACTCCGAGGTGATCCGGCGCGCGCTGGCCAGCGGATGGAGGGACCTGTGGGCGGAGTGTGGCGGAGGGAGAGAGGGAAACACGTATCCGGCGCATGCGCCGGTGCGACGGATCGACTACCTGTTCGTCGCCGATGCCGGGACGTGCAGTGACGCCCGAGTGCTCGGCGAGGGCATATCGGATCACCTGGGTCTGCTCGTCACGGTGCGGGTGGCTCGCGCGGATGACGGAGTGTGATGGCGGAAGAGCGGACAGCACGAAACGACGAGCCAGCCAACGACCGTGAATCGACCACGCCCCGCGCGGATCCCGACCTCGCCACACGCCCGTGGCACGTCCACTCCGTGGAGGAGGTGCGGCAGCTTCTCTCGACGAACGGGCGCGGTATCAGCGACGAGGAGGGCCGGCGCCGACTCGCCGAGTACGGTCCCAACGAAGTGGAGGAGGAGCGCCAGGATCCCTGGTGGGCCCTGCTGTTGCACCAATTCCGCGACCCGCTGATCTACATCCTGCTCATCGCGGCCGGCGTCACTCTCGCTCTCGGCGACTATCCGGATACCGGCGTCATCCTCGCGGTGGTGCTGACGAACGCGGTGATCGGCTTCTGGCAGGAGATGCGCGCGCGCCAAGCCATGCGCGCGCTTGCGCGGCTCAGCGCGCCGCAGGCCGAGGTGATCCGGGCCGGTTCGCACCGGGTGATCGCGAGCCGGGATCTCGTGCCTGGCGACCTGGTGGTGCTCACCTCGGGGAGCCGCATCCCGGCTGATCTGCGCCTGGTGCAGGCACGCGATATCGAAGTCGACGAATCGATGCTGACGGGCGAGTCGACGACCGTGCGGAAGACTACGGAGGCGATCCAGGGAGAGCGGCTCGTCGCCGGCGACCAGCGCAACATGGCGTTTTCCGGCACGAGCGTCACGCGTGGGCGGGCGAACGGGATCGTGGTGCGCACGGGGCCGTCCACGGAGCTCGGACGGATCGCCACCGCGATGCGCCAGGTGGGAGACACGGCGACGCCGCTGCAGGAGACGATGGGGCGCTTCGGCCGCCAGGTCGGCATCATCGTCGTGCTGCTCGCGCTCATCGTCGGCGTGATCGGGATCGTGCGGGGCCTCTCGCTGTCGGAGATCTTCCTCACCGCCGTCGCGCTTGCGGTGTCCGCCATTCCCGAGGGGCTTCCCGTCGTCCTCACGGTCACGCTGGCGATCGGAGTGCGGCGGATGGCCAGACGGAACGCGATCATCCGATCGCTGCCGGCGGTGGAGACGCTCGGCAGCACGACCGTGATCGGCTCCGACAAGACGGGCACCCTTACCAGGAACGAGATGACGGTCCGCGCGGTGTGGGCGGGTGGCGAGCGGTACGTCGTCACGGGCGCCGGCTACTCACCGGAAGGCACGATCGAGCGGCGCGGGGAGGCGACCGATGCATCGCGGGATCCAGCGCTGCGCGAGTGCCTCCTTGCCGCGATCCTCGCGAACGAAGCGGACGCGGAGGGGTTCGACCGCGGCGAGGCGGGCGGAGATCCGACGGAGCTCGCGCTCTACACCGTCGGCGCGAAAGCCGGTCTGAGGCCGACCGAGGTGCGCGCGGAGCATGAAGAGCTGGACATCCTGCCATTCGAGCCGGAGCTGCGGTTCATGGCCACGCTGAACCGGCGTGAAGGGCGTCGGGTGGTCCACCTCAAGGGAGCGCCGGAGGTCATCCTCGCACGCTGCGCCACCGAGGCAACGAGGCAGGGGACCGAGGCAATCGACGTGGAGCGCGCCCGCGAGGCAGCGGCCGCGCTCGCGCGCGACGGCCTGCGCGTGCTGGCGATGGCATTTCGCGAGGCCGACGCCGACTCGCTCGATCCCGGCTCGCTCGACCGGGGCCTGACGCTCGCGGGCCTCGCCGGGATGGAGGATCCGGTTCGGCCGGAGGCCGTCGTCGCCGTTGGCGACGCGCACGGGGCCGGCATCCGCGTGCTGATGCTCACGGGCGATCACGTGGACACCGCCCGTGCGATCGGCGCGCAGCTCGGCCTCGGCGGGGAGCGCGATGTGGCGGTGGAGGGACACACCATCGACGCGATGTCGGATGAGGAGCTGGACACGCGGATCAAGGCGAGCTCGGTGTTCGCGCGGGTCGCCCCCGAGCACAAACTGCGGATCGTGCAGCGTCTCAAGGAGCAGGGGGAGATCGTCGCCGTCACGGGGGACGGGGTGAATGACGCGCCGGCGCTGCGTGCCGCGCACCTGGGCGTGGCGATGGGGCGGGGCGGCACCGACGTCGCCCGCGAAGCCTCGGACATGGTTCTCGCCGACGACAACTTCGCCACGATCACGGCGGCGGTGGAGGAGGGGCGAGTCGTCTTCAGCAACATCCGCAAGGTGACCTTCTTCCTGCTGTCGACCGCGGTTGGCGAGGTGATCGCAATCGTCTTTGCCCTTCTCGCCGGCTGGCCACTCCCCTTCATCGCCGCGCAGATCCTCTGGATCAACCTGGTGACCAACGGGCTGCAGGACGTGGCGCTCGCCTTCGAGCCGGGCGAGCCGGGGCTGCTGCGCCGGCCGCCGCGCCACCTCGACGAGGGGGTGGTGACGCGCCGCATTTTGGAGCGCCTCGGCGCGGTCGGTCTCGTGCTGGCCGCCGGAACGCTCGCCATCTTTTGGTGGACTCTGGAGACCACGGGCGACATCGACCACGCGCGGACGGCGGCGGTCACGCAGATGGTGGTGTTCCAGTTCTTCCACGTCTTCAACAGCCGCTCGCTCGACCGCTCCATCTTCGAGATCCCGCTGCTCTCGAACCGGTTCCTGTTCGTGAGCCTCCTCGCGGCATTCGGCGCTCACCTCGCGGCGCTGCACCTGGCTCCGCTCCAGGCCGTCTTCCGCACGCAGCCGCTGGCGCTCGGCCACTGGGGCCTGATCGCGCTGGTCGCC